>JBKKAU010000363.1:0-5757 GCA_046714475.1 Thermoanaerobaculia bacterium | reverse complement strand
GCTCCATGCGATCTCCCGTTCAGCGTGCGATCCGCACGATCATCAGGGGCATAGCGCCGACAGCCCTTCAGCCCCCCACACCTCCGACAAGCTACACTCGCCCGGCGATTCTTTCACGGACTCTGAGCCTTGCCCTGCTTCTCACCCTCGGTTTCGGCGTCGACCTCTATGCCCAGACGGGCACCGCCGACGCCCAGTACGCTGATACGGATGACGACGACGGCATGGACCTGGGTTGGATCGGCCTGCTCGGTCTCGCCGGCCTGCTGGGTCTCAAGCGCCGCGATACTCACGACGTGCCCACGACGCGGACCGCGACCACTCCTCGCTGAGCGGGTCTACCACCTCAGCTTCATTCAATAGGTTGAGCGGGCGAGGTCATCCTCGCCCGCTCAGTCATGACTCGGGGAAGAGAGTCAGCGTGTGCCGCAGCAGCTCGGCGCCGCCCGGCTCGCCATGCCCCGGGACGACGACCTGGGCATTGCCATACCTCTCCAGCGTTCGGCGGATGGCGGCCGGCCAGGCGGGCACGTCGGCGTCCGCCACGTTGCCGAGCGACGTGGCTCCGGCGGCGCGCACGGCGCAGGTGCCGAACAGGACTCCGCTCTCGGGCAGCCACACCATGACGTTGTCGCGGGCGTGCGCCGGCCCCGGGTAAAACACTTCCGCCGAGCCGATCCGCGCCGTATCCCCAGCCTCCGTCAGCCCGTCGAGAGCCTCCGGCAGCGGCAATCCCTGCTCCACGGCGAACTGCCTCGTCATGGGATGGGCGTAGAACGGGATGCCCCGCTTCACCAACAGGGAGGCCCCCCCGATCCGGTCGTCATGCGAGTGCGTGATCAAGGCGCGGGCGAGCGGCAGCCGCAGCGTCGAGTCGATCCACTCCAACAACTGCCCGGTCGAAGCCTCGCCCCAGGCCGTATCGACGAGCACGAGCCGGTCGCCCTCGCGGACGACGAGGCCGTTCGACGGGAAGCGTGTCCCATCGGACAGGACCCGCCACGACGTGTGGAGCCAGACGCCGGGCCGCAGCTCGGAGACCTGGAGGTCGGGAGAGACCGCCCAACTCCGCGGCGTCTCGGCGGAGGTGTCGACGGGCGCGGGAGGTTGGCAGGCGGCGAGGGCGAGGGTGAGGCAGATCAGCAGGAATAGTGCTCGGGACATGGTCAGCGCTGTCTCCTCAGGTGGAATGAACTTCGGACGACAGCCGTAGGACTTGCCTATACGCATCGTAGTCCTGAGAGAGGTCAATCCCAGCCAGGAACGACTGTGATGATACGGTCGTCCGGCGTTACCATGAAATCCATATGAACGGCATGCCCTGAGTAGCGAACACATCGAGTTCCAGAGGGATAGTGCTCCAGACTGAATCCACAGGATTGGCCCGACATACCTTGGGTTTGAGAAAATCCCTGATCCCGCATGGCTCTATCGAATTTCTGGAATCCTTGATTTCTCCTCATCAACTCGACCACTTGGCCGAGCAACTTGGCGGACTTCTGCTGATAACGGATCTCTCGAAACAGAGCGACAGATCCCACAATCACTGCCATCGCTAAAGCGAACGCAACGACATACGCTACGTGACGAGGAAACCGTACCATCAACGCAGTGGTCCCAGCGGGGGAATGGAAGGCGGTAACTGAGAAAGCATTGGGCCAACTCCCAGAGGATCATCCACATATGGGCAGCCACAACCGCGATCACAAGGGATGGGGGGCGCTTCTTCAGGGCGAGATGGTACTCCGTACGTGCCCGGACTATAAAGCTGCGCCGCAGTAAAGATACCGGAATAATTGACCTCAGTATGACCTGCGATTTTGATCCATTGATAGTTCCAACAGATGAAATCCACATCCCACTCTCCAGGTGTCGTCGTCGCAACAGAGCCGAGCAAACCTTCCGACCTACCAGAGATTCCTAACCGATCACCCTCCCGTCCCGGGCCCGTCTCTCCCCACAACAGAAGATTACAATGGGTATTGTTATGTACTCTGCCTCGGGTGAGCCAACTGTTGTAATCAAGCCCGAAAGGATCGCTGGCACTCAGGGGGTTGGAACCCACATACAGATAGAGATGAATGCCTCCCCGTAGCCCCAACGGATCCGGCCGCGTATACCGCCCCGTCCCCCACCCGTACCACCGGTGCACGTTGTAATACAGCCCGCTCGCCAACTCCCCGCCCTCCCATGTCCGGTCCTCCCACTGCCCCGGGAACCGCAGGAACACCCCCGCCTCCTGCGCTCCGTTCCAGTCCGCGCCGAAGGGCTCGAAGCCCCCCTGCCAGAGGGTCAACCCCGCCGCGTCCGTCGCCAGCACCGGCGTGCCCAGGTGGTCGGTGGTCAGGTAGGTGAGGGCTCCGTTGTCGAGCAGCGCCGCGGGGCGGCCGGCGAAGTAGAAGACGTGGGACCGGCTCGACGTCGCGCCAGAGGTGCGGCTCCGGTGGGTGCGCTGGTAGAGCAGGCCTTCCGAGCTGTAGGCCGGCTCGGTCGCTACGGGCGAGCAGGCGCAGTCCTCGTCCCTTGAGGAGGTCAGGAAGCCTCGCCCGTCGTAGGTGAGGAAGACCGAGGTGTCCAGCACCTGCTCGCCGATCCGGGCGAGCCGGCCGGCGGCGTCGTAGCGGTACTCGAATTGCGACTCCGGCGTCGAGATCAGGATGAGGTTGCCGGCCGCGTCGTAGGCGAAGAGGCTCTCCCCGGCCCCCGACGCGACGGCGGAGAGCCGCGGGTCGTGCCCTCCGGCGGCGTTCGGGAAGTAGGACCAGGTCTCCGTCAGGCCGCCTTGGGTCTCGGTCACCCGGTTGCCGATCCGGTCGTAGGTCCAGGCGCTGGTCCCCCAGGGGCCGTCGCCCCGGGTCAGGAAGTAGTGGAAGTCCTGATAGCCGTAGGTCCGAGGGGCCGACGGGTTCAGGGCGTCCGTGATCGCCGTGATGTTTCCTAAGGAGTCGGTCGCGTAGGTCCAGGCGAGGCGGCCGGGGACGGTGATGCCGGTAGGTACGTAGCGCGCGTCGAAGGTCCGCGTCTCGGTCAGGCCGTTGCCGAGGGTGAGCGACGCCAGCGGTCCCGAAGGTTTGTAGGAGGAGGCCGTCACCAGCGGCGCCGGAGGCGAGCCCGCCGCCTCGTAGGCGAGCGTCGCCTCGCGGTCGGCGAAGTCGTGCGTGTAGACCGCGCTCACCCCTCCAGGATACGTGATCCGCGTCCGGTTGCCGTTGGCGTCGTAGGCGAAGGCGAGCGCGCCGTCCTGGGTCAGCCGGCCGAAACGGTCGTAGGCGTAGGCGACCGCCTGCCCTCCCCGGGTGATGGAGGCGAGACGGCCCTTGCCAAAGGGACCGGCGTCATAGCCATGGAGGACGTCCAGCGCGGCGCCGGGATAGTCCACCCCGGTCACCCGGCCGAGCGCGTCGACCTCACGGGTGACGGAGACCCCGCGGGCGTCGATCTCGGAGGTCGGCTCGCCGTGATCGCCGTAGCCGTAGGTGGTCGTGCCCGAGACCGGCGAGACCTGGCGCGTCATCAGGTCCCGGTCGCTGTAGACATAGGTGGTGACGTTGCCCTCGGCGTCGGTGACCGAGGTCAGATGGTCCTGGACGTCGTAGCCGTAGCGGGTGACAGCCGGCGCGGCGCTCGCCGGGCCGATGGTCACCGAGGTCAGCCGGTCGAGCTCGTCGTAGGCGTAGAGCTGCGTCGGGTCCGGGTTGGAAGCCCGGGGATGGTTGGCGTCCCATATCCTCTCCAGATTGCCGTCGCAATCGTAGGCGTATTCGGTGGGGTTGCCGCCGGACGGGATCACCTTCTCCAGCCGGCAGCGGCTCGTAAAGACGTAGTCGGTGGCGGACTCGGTCACCCACTCCGAGCCGTCCCGGCGCTGGCGCTCCTCGCGCGTCCGGTTGCCGGCGCCGTCCAGCGTGTAAAAAGTACGCTCGCCGGGCGTGGCGGCGTCGGGCTTGCGCTCGATCGACACCAGCCGCCGGGCGCCGTCGTAGCCGTACTCCAGGACGTTGCCGCGCGGCAGCGTCACCCGCCGGAGGTCGCCGATGCCGTCATAGGCGTACGCCGTGACCAGATCCTCGGCCGCAACGGCCCCTTTCTGCGTCACCGCGACGACCCGGTCCAGGGCGTCATAGGCCGTCTCGGTCCGCGCGCCGTTGGGGTCGGTCATGGCGGTGAGGCGGTTCCAGGCGTCGTACTCGAACAGCGTGTCCCCGACCAGCGGATCGATACGGCGGTCGGCGAGCAGGCCGTTCCTGCCCGGCACCTCGTAGGTATGGGCCGTCACGTCGTCCGTACCGTGACCCGGCGGGTCGACCGTCAGCGGCTGGCCGGCGGCGTTCCAGGACGTCGACGTCGCCAGGCTGAACGCGCCGCCCGATTCGGCGCCCTGCTCGGTCCGGGAGGTGACATTGCCCTCGGCGTCATAGGCGAGGACGGTCACGCGCCGCGCCGAGCCGCCCGAGGTCGAGGGCAGCTCGATCCGCGTCGGGAAGCTCCTGAAGATCGGGTGGTACTCCCAGGAGGTCTCCCGCTGCAGGACCGCGCCCGCCGCTTCCAGGCGGGAGAGCGGCTGGCCGTCGCCGTTGTACGAGATCTGCGTGCGGTGCCCCCGGCCGTCGGTGATCACCGTCGGCAGCCGCGGATGCGCCGAGTCGCCGTACTGGAACGTGGCGTTCGGGCCGATCCCGCAGGACGGGCAGTCGCCGTCGATGCGGGTGAGGCGCGGCTCGGAGGTGCCCGGTACCCGCTCCAGGGCGTAGGTCGAGGCGCCGCCGAGCGGGTCGGTCACCGCGGTGCTCGCCGGCAGGGTGGCGCTGTCGAAGCTGAACGAGTGGACGTCCACGGCATTGGGGCCGGTACGGACCGGGTCGCCCCGCCAGGTGTGGAGGACGTTGCCCTGGGCGTCGTGCTCCCAGGCAGCCTCGACCCGCCGCGACAGGTCGGTCCCCACCAGGTCCAGGCGGGACATCCGCCCCGAGGCGTCGTAGAAAACCTCCAGCGCCGTGCCGTCCGGCCGGTCGACGCGGACGAGGTCGTCGCCGCTCCAGGCGTACTCCCAGCGCCGCGTCGTCGCCCCGCCGGCCCCTGCCTCTTCGATGGCCGCGAGCTTGCCGTTCGGGTTGTACTCGAACGTCGCGCCCCCGGCCGTCGGGGCGGCTCACACCGGAGAGGCGCCCGGCGTCGTAGGCCGCTTGGGTGACGTTGCCGGCGCGGTCGACCGTCCGGTCCCAGAGCCCCGTAGGAAGGAAGTGCTGGACGCCGCCGTCCAGATCGTGGAGCTGCCAGCCGCCGGTCGCCGTGTCGTGGAAGAGCGCCCAGCAGGGCCGGCCCCGGGTTGAGGCGCACCCTCCCCGTCATTCGAAGTACCCGTTGACGTCGACGAGCAGGTGGACCTGGCCGCCGCCCCCCAGGCCGGCGAGGGCGCGCAGGGTGGCCGAGCCGTCCCGGGCCAGCGACAGGACGGCGTTGTTGGCCCGCGTCTGGCCCGGATTGAAGTTCATCGTGCTGGCGGCCGGCGCGGACGCGTCCCCCGGATAGAGGATGAGGTGGCCGCTGGCCGGCGGGCTGACGGCCGTGACGTTGACCGAGACCGCGCGCGCCGAGAGCGGCACGCCGCAGGCGGACGCCGCGACGGCGAAGGTCCGGGTCAGGCCGGAGCCGAGCGCCGGGCCGCCCAGCGGCCCGTTCGGGTTGCGGGTGTCGACCACTCGACAGGGGGTGACGGTGTGGAAGCCGAGCCCGCCGGTCTCGAACCGCTGCCCGAAG
>JBKKAU010000362.1:0-6937 GCA_046714475.1 Thermoanaerobaculia bacterium | reverse complement strand
AGAGGGCGCGATGAATCGCGCCCCTACATCATCCCACGCCCGTGTAGGGGCGCGATTCATCGCGCCCTCTGCCCGGCGTCTCCCGCTCCTGGCGCTCGCCGCGCTGTTTCTTTTAGAAGGCTGTGCCGCCCGGACCCCCGAGCCCCGGCTGCCTCGCGAGGCGGCAGCCGCGCAGACCCGCAACGCCCTGCTCGACGCGGGGTTGCGCCCCGCCACGATCGAAGGTCCGCGCGGTATGCTCCGCTATTACGAAGGCGGCGAGGGCAAGACCGTGGTGCTCCTCCACGGCAGCGGCAGCCAGGCCGGCGACTGGCACGCCATCGTCCCGGCTCTCCGGCAACGCTATCGCCTGCTCGTCCCCGATCTTCCCGGCCACGGCGAGAGCGGTCCGGCGGAGGGAGCGCTGCCGGTGGGCGACCTCGCCGACAGCCTCGCCGCTCTCCTCGACGCCCGGAGCCCGGGCCAGCCGGTCACCCTGATCGGCAACTCCCTGGGCGGCTGGGTGTCGCTCCTCTACGCCTCGCGTCATCCCGAACGGGTCGAGCGCGTGATAGGCATCAGCAGCTCCGGCATCTTCGCGCCCCTCCAAGTGCCGCTCATGCCCAAAGACCGAGAAGAAGCGCGGCTCTTGGTTGCGGCGATCCGCGGTCCCCATATACCCACGCCTACCGATCAAGAGCTGGACGAAGTGGTGCAGAGGGTCGCCACCGGCCCGGCCTCGCGCCTGGTCGCGGGCCTGAAGGCTGAGGACTTCCTGGATACGAAGGCGGCGGAGATCCGCGTGCCAGTCGAGCTGATCTGGGGTGAGGAAGACGGCGTGCTGCCGCTCGACTATGGCCGCCGCCTTGCCTCGCTGTTGCCTCAGGCGCGGCTCCATCCGCTGCCGCGCTGCGGGCATATGCCGCAGGTGCACTGCCCGCGTGGGTTGGCGGGGCTCCTTCTTGACCTGCTGGCCGTGGCGCCGGATAGATAAATAGACCGACTCGGCTATCATTAAGGTCATCATGAAAGCGATGACCCGCCAGCGTAAGCCCACCGGCCCCGGGGAGATCCTTCGCGAGGAGTTCCTGAATCCACTGGGCTTGACCCAGAAGCATCTCGCTGATCATCTGGGATGCGACGTCAAGGTCATCAATCGAATTGTGAACGGCCGTACCTCGGTGACCGCCGAGATGGCTTTGAAGCTCGGAGCCGCGTTCCGTACTACGCCTGAGTTCTGGCTCAATTCCCAGAAAGCAGTAGACCTTTATCTGGCGGCTCGCCAACTCCCCAACCTGCCGAGACCGCTGCTCGGCAAGAACGAGGGTGTTGCGTCGTAGCTCGTGGTACTCTGGCCGTCATGAAGACGCTTCCTATGACTGAGATTCTTGAGCTGCCCGTCTCCGAGCGCATCCGGCTCGTTGAGATCATCTGGGAGAGCATCGCCGCTGTCCCAGAGGCGGTTCCCGTGTCCGATGAGCTGAGGGCCGACCTCGACCGGCGACTCGCTGAGTTTGAGGCCAATCCCGAAGCCGGCCTTCCTTGGGAAGAAGTCCGTGAGCGCATCGTTCAGGGTCGATGGCGTACCGGTTAACTGTCTCGGATCGGGCAGTCCGCGAGATCGGCGAGGCTTACGAATGGTATGAAGAACAGGTTGCTGGTCTCGGCAACGAGTTCATCGAAGCCTTGGAAGCTCAGTTCGAGGTCATAGCCAGATCACCCTGGCAATACGCCGAGACTCAACGCGGCGTTCGTCGTGCTCTCCTCTCGCGTTTTCCTTACGGCGTGTTTTACGCATCCAAGGGCGACATCGTGTCCGTCCTGAGTGTTGTGCACACCTCACGCGATCCACGCCGCTGGCCTCGGAGGCCGTAGAACCTGTTGTCGAACTGCCGCACCGGCTGTTGTCCGATGGCTTCGGGTGGGACGAGCACGTCGTCCGCTTCGCGCTGGTAGAGGTGCGGCAGGAACCAATCGCGCAGCTCGACGGTGCGCCCACCGGGACCGGATTCGATCCAGCGCGCCGGCGTGGAAAGCAGCGCCTTCCGGGACTCGGCGACGGCTTGACCGATGCTGGCGCCGCGGACGAGCTCGCGATAGAAACGGTCGAGCAGCAGCCGCGCGGCCTCGACGTGTACCGCGTGCCCCATCGAGAGCACGCTGTCCACGCCCGCCCGGATCAGGCGCGGCGCGACGGAGCGGAAGACGGCGGTCTCTCCCACCGTGGCGCTACGGCACGCTTCGAGGACGACGAGCGGGATGTCATAACTCGCCAGCATGTTCTCGGCCGTGAACAGGGCCTCGTACAGCTGGCGCCCCCAGTCCTCGAGGTTCTGCTCGATGCGCTTCGCCCGGACGACCGCGCCGCCGTCGGGCAGCTCCATGTAGTCTTCGAGGTACCAGCGCAGATCCTCGAAGTCCTTCTCGGTAAGGAAGGGCGTGAAGGGGCCTTCGACGCCGAGCCCTGGCCGTCCGCGTCGGCGAGCTGAGCACGGTAGCTCCCATCGGCGGCAGGGAAGAGGATGCGGAGATCTTGCATGGGAAGTGGTTGCGCGGGTCCGATTTTACCGCAGCTGCTGCGAAACCTCGCCTCCTGTCCGGCTACGGGCTCGCGCGGTACCCTGAGATGTCGCAGGGTGGGCTCCGGTGTCCCGTCGTAATCGTCTTTGTCGCAAGCTAAGCCTCCGGCACCCGCGGGATCGTTACATCGTCGCACCGAAACCTTCCATTGTCGCACCGTAAGCTTCTGGAGGGTTTGGGAAGCTTCCAACGGCTCCCGGAAGGTTAAATTGTCGCTCCTCAGAGAATGGATGCGGCAATGTACTCCGCATTGGGGCTCCGAACGGGAACCTGTCCTCCTTGGGATCTTACGTTGCGACGATGCTGTCTAATGTGGGACAATATTTCTTAACTATGCGACATTGTTGGAGTGCTGAGAAGGCAGGGAGAGTTCTATAGGTCTTCGAGGCTTGCGACGCGACAAAATAAGGATGAAAGGCGACATTGTGTGGCTTAAAGAGGCGGATTCTCATTGTTTCGTTGCGGCATAGTTTCCCGTGTTGCAGTTTCCGAATTATTTGTCGCAGCAATGGCGACGCTGCGACACCGTATGGTGCGGGGGATCTGATTAGCGGGACGTTGCGACAATCTGGAGGTCCGAGAAGGATGGCAACTCTACTCCTGCCTTTGGAGCAGCCCGGGGAGGCGGGGATCCCTCAGCGCCGTCGTGGAGCCGCTCGACGGTGGTGCTGTGGCGCCTCACCGCTTTGCCGGAGCCTCCTCGGGTTTCTTACCGGTGTTCCTCAGGTTGATGAACCGGTTGAGCAGGTCGAACCAGAACGGCGCGCCCATCGATGCGGCGAGACTCGTCAGGAGGAATCCGAGCAAGTGATGCGAGAGCCACCAGCCAAACATCCTTGGCAGTGAGGTCTCGACTCCCGAGTGGCTGCCTTTGTATTCCTCGCGCAGGCCGGTCATGGGGAACAAGGGGAGTGACAGAGCCTCGAGCTGGCTCTGGAAGATCTGAATCTCCTTGACCTTCTCTCTCGCCAGTTCTTCAGCTCCCTCCGTTTCCGCGACCGATGAGTCCTCGGCGGCAGAGGGATTGTCGATGGTCCGAGGTCTTTCAATCGCCGAGGCGCTGTCACTCGTCAAAGGGGTGTCACTGGTCAGCGGGGTGTCGGTCGGTACCAGGGTATCAGTCGTCAAGTTGCTGTCACTGGTCAATGAAGAACCGCTGAGTTGTCCGGTGCTGGTGGGAGGCGTGCTCCCGGTCAGCTGGGGATTTTCCTGATTTTCCTCGGCAAACTCTTCCGCCGCCTTGACCACCTGCCCCCGCACGACCGGGTCGGTCCAGAGCCGCTTGGCAATGGCGATGCAATCCACGCCCAGGAAGAAAGCGACCCCGAGGCCCACCAGGACCAGGATCAACTGGCTCCAGCGCTTGTACCACCCGGTCACCCGCCCCATACCCGCATCGAACCAGTCACCGATGTACTTCTTGGCCTTGGCGAGATCGTCCGCGGCGCTATTGCCGGCGTTGTTGACCAGCGCGAGGAGAGCCTGTTTGACGTTGTCCGGGACACCCTGGGCCTCCCTGATGGCGGTTTGAAGCCCCGTGAACGTGGTCGGCAACTCTCCGACAGCCCGTGGATTCCCGTCACCGGCGGCTCGCGCTCCAAGGCTGTCCAGGAGTGCCGTTACAAACATTTCGGTGGGCACGTAGGAAGGTTTCGCACGGTTGATCGAGGGCAGGAGCCGTTTGAGGACCGCATCGAACCAGGTGGGTTTGCGGACGAGCCCTTGCATCAATTGATGACCGCAGATGTCATTGCGAAGCTCGTGGGCGACGAGGTTCTCGATCCCTTCCCAGAGCAGATTCCCGCGTTTCTCTGTCATCCCCGAAATCCATTCGTTGAGGATCGAGCAAATCAGGGCGACCAGTGTGAACACCAGGGCGAGGCCGATCCCCACTTCGAGAATCCTGAGCATGTGCCCTCCAGGAAAGGACGCCGGGCAGACGACCAGCCGGCGCTACGTTGCTTATCGTGTATGGACGGACTGCTTCGGATTCTACGCCCGAATGTCCACTCCTCACCGGAGAAGTAGAGCCGTAAACGACGTCAACTCTATTTTTTCCTCCTGGAGAAGCCCGGGCAGGCGGGGGTCCCGCAGGGCCGCCGTCTCTTCATCCCAGGCGTAGTCCCAGTGGTACTCGGCGGCCAGCTCCGCGTTCCCCAGGCCGGGGTGGCAGACCAATTCGGTGATCCCTTCGGCATGGGACAAGGCACGGCGGAACGTCTCGACGGCGAGGTGGCCGGCGTCGATGAGGCCGATTGTGCGGGCGGGGTGGCGGGAGAGGGGGGCCAGGGGGGTGAGGGCTTTCCGCCCGAAGTAGTTCAATACCCTGAGCTGCGCCGTCCGCAGCGACCAGCGGGTCCGGACCTCGGGGTCCCAGGGGAGGCGTACGAAGGGGATGCGGTACTCCTCGGCGAGACGCAGGACCACCTCCAGCACCCGCGGCAG
The DNA here is from genome assembly GCA_046714475.1 of Thermoanaerobaculia bacterium. GTDB lineage: Bacteria > Acidobacteriota > Thermoanaerobaculia > Multivoradales > UBA5704 > DASPJI01. Next base: position 1,933 of record JBKKAU010000362.1, on the reverse strand, counting down.
GACGTGCAGGTGCTGGTGGCTGTTGGCGTGGACGATCGGGAGACCGGCCGCGAGGAGGCGCTCGATCTGGCGCCTCAGCTCAGCTTCGATTTCGGGCTGCCGCAGCCCTCCGAGGAAGTAGCGGGCGGCGAAGGCGCGGAAGCCTGGGAGCAGGGCGCCGTCTTTTCCGAGAAGGGAAGGGATCTCATCCTGGGGAGAGAGAGGCCGTTCTCCGACCAGCGTCAGGTGGATTCCGACGTCGAGCCCGGGCCGGTCTTGCAGACTCTCGTCTGCGTGGTCCAGGGCGCGGCCGTTGGCCGCGACGCTGACCGCGGTCACGATGCCGCCGTCGTGCGCGGCCAGCGCTCCCAGGGTCATGCCGGGGTGCAGGCCGACGTCGTCGGCGGTGACGATCAGCTTCTTCAAAGGATGGTGGCGGGCGTGCCGGAGGGGGTCTCGGCGGCTGGGGGCGCCTGCCGGCGGCGGGGGTGGCGCATCTCGGGGTAGAGGGTGATCAGCTCGCGGAAGATCTTGAGGATCACCGTCGGCGAGGAGAGCGTCGATTGCCCTTTGGTCCGCGGGAAGTAGTCCAGGCCGAGCTGCTGGATCACGAAGCCCAGGTTCTTGGCCTTGACGATCAGCTCGGCGTCGATCAGTGAGCCCTCCGCCTTGAGCTCGATCGCCTGCAGCACCTCGCGGCGCATCAGCTTGAAGGAGAAGTTGATGTCGCGGTGGGGCCAGCCGAAGAGGATACCGATCAAGGTGTTGTAGAGGTAGGAGTAGACCGTGCGTTTCAGGCCCTCGGCCGTGCGGTCGAGCCGGTAACCGGCGACCAGGTCGGCCCGCGTCACGTTCAGCACCCTGAGGGCGCGCACGATCTCGCGCGGGTCAAACGGCAGGTCGGCGTCCATGTAGACCACCAGATCCTTGGTGGCCGCCGCGTAGCCGGTCTTGAGCGCGGCGCCGAGCTTGCGGTTGACCTCGTGCCGGATCATCTGGACCCGCGGGTTCTCCACCGCCAGCCGGCGGACGATCTCGGCCGAACGGTCGGTCGAGGCGTCGTCGACGATGAGGATCTCGTAATCGCCGAGCGGCTGGAGCGCCGCGACGGCGCAGTCGACGGCGTGCTCGATGTTCTCCTCCTCGTTGAACATCGGGATGACCAGGGAGACGGACTGCGGGGCTTGCATCGCGCACATGGTACACGCCTCACGCCTCAGGAGACGAGCTGCTCGATCTCCAGGAGCTGCACGGCCAGGCGGCGGCGGTCGGTGCCGGCGCCGGTCTCCGCGGGGACGAACGAACGGGACGAATGGAAGGTGATGTCCACGGCATCAGCCGTCCCGGCCGTGGGCAGCGGCACCACCGCCTCCCGTTCTTCTCCGCGCGGGATCTCCAGGGTGGCGGCGGGGGAGCCCGCCACCGCGATGACGACGGTGTTCGACGGCCACGGCGCCGAGGAGTGGAGGCGCAGCCGCACGCGGAGGCGCGGGGCCCGCGGGACGATGCGGATCGCGGCGTCGCCTTCCAGCCACCGGTATCCGGCCTCGCGGGCGGTCGGCTCCCAGGCATGGACGCCGCGCAGGGCGTCGAAGCGCCTCTCCAGGGGGAGCGGGCTGATCGAGACGGTTCGATAGAGACCGCCGCGGCTCAGCTTGCCGTAGGCGTCGCTGTCCGGCCAGGCAAAGGTCTGCGCCCCGGGCCAGCCGCTCTCGCCGTTGCCCAGGAGGTAGACCGGCGCGGTCTGTTCGAGGGCGTAGCGCTGCAGCCCCTGCGCGACCGGCACCCGTTGGAACGGCAGCAGGTAGGAGGCGTGCGCCGCGAGGTTGTCCTCGACCAGGAAGACGGCGTCGTAGCGCGCCTCGCGCTTCGCCCACTCCATGGCCTGGACCGGCGGCGACGGCGTGGTGGCGCGGGCGGTGAGCAGCGGCGCGGTGTAGACGCCGAAGCCGGT
>JBKKAU010000361.1:0-15195 GCA_046714475.1 Thermoanaerobaculia bacterium | reverse complement strand
GCCTGGACGCGCCCAGGTCGAGGTTGCCCAAGGTCCTGTTGAGCATGGCGTCGACGTCCGCGCCGGTCGTCGTGGCCGGCTTGCGGGCTGCCGCGGGCGCCGATGGGGCCGATGGGGTCGATGCCGCCGGAGCCGTGGCGGGTGACGCCGGAGCGGCCGGCCGCGGCCTGGTATCCGGCGTCCATACGCCGGAGAGGGTCTTTTCGAGCCGGCGCTCCATGTCGTCGTCGGCATGTGTCGCCGGCCGGGCCGGAGCCGCCTGGACGGACGCCGGAGCGATCGGAACGGCCGGAGCGGCCGGAGCGATCGGAGCGGCCAGGGCGACGGGCCGGGCCGGCGGCGGCGCGGGGGGCGGTGCGAGCTCGCCGCCTTCCACCTCGGCGAGCACGTCGCCGAAGATGTCCATCGAGGTGAGCTTGTGGTCGGGCTCGGCGGCCGCGAACGGTTGTTGCGGCGCCTGCCGGCGCTCCGCCAGGGCGCGCCGCACCACCGAGCGCAGGTCCTGATCGGAGAACGGCTTGGGCAGCAGGTCGTCGGCTTCCACGGCGCCGGTGCCGTTCTGCTCGGCGCTCTCGGGCAGCAGGGCGACGACGCCCGGTCCGCCGGCGCTGCGCGAGAAGGAGCTGGCCAGGGCCTCGACGCCGGGGATCTCGGTGCTGACCACGATCAGGTCCGGCCTCTCGGCGGAGGCGGCCTGGATCGCCTGGTCATGCCCCTGGACCACCCGCACCCTCCAGCCCTCGCCGCCCAAAGCCGCGGTGATCCGCTCGATATAGCGATCTTCTTGCTCGACGACGAGGATCGAGGACATACAGGCTCTCCGGAAGAGTTACGCCAGCTTTTGTAGCACTCCCACCCCCGGCAGTCAACCAAAATTGCGAGATAGGTCTAGATTTTTGAGAGATTTACCACCGGGCGCGCCTTCTTGTAGAGTAGTGCCACGATGAGGCCGCAGACCTCCGCTTGCGCAGGCGCGTCACCGGCGTGCTGATCCTGGGGCTCGATCCGGGCAGCATCCACACGGGCTACGGCCTGGTGGAGAAGCACGGCTCGGCGATGCGCACGGTCGACGTGGGCCGCCTCTCCTGCCCACGCGACCTCCCCGTGCCGCAACGGCTGGCCCGTCTGGTCTTGGGGCTGGGGGAGCTGCTGGCGCGCCACCCTCCGGACCTCGCGGTGCTGGAGTCGCCGTTCGCCGGCATGAACGCGCGCTCGCTGATCGTGCTCGCCGAAGCGCGCGGCGCCCTGCTCGCCGCGATCGCCGGGCACGGCATCGAGATCCGCGAGTACAGCCCCGCCGAGGTGAAGTCGGCGGTCACCGGCAACGGCCGCGCCGACAAGGAGCAGGTCGCCCGCATGGTGCGGCTCCTCCTGGGCGCCGACGGCAAGGGCTGGGCGAGCGACGCCACCGACGCCCTGGCGCTGGCGATCTGCTGCGCGCAGCGGCTGCGGCTGGACCGCCTCCGCGACGAGTCTGTGCTACGATCCCGCCCTGCCCGCGACGGACAGAAAACCGTGTCCAAGGTGACCTCCAAGCTCCGCTGACCGCCATGGCCTTCCAAGGGTCGCTCAAAGAGCTTCCGCTCCCCGATATCATCCAGCTCGTCTCGGTCTCGGGGAAGACCGGCGTCTTCTCGCTCAAGCGGGACGGCGACGAAGCGGGCGAGATCTACCTGCGCGGCGGCCAGATCGTCCACGCGCACGTCGGCGAGCTCAAAGGGGAAGAGGCGGTCTACGAGCTGGCGATCTGGCCGGAAGGGGAGTTCGTCTTCACCCCCGGCCGCGAGACCGAGCAGACCACGATCCAGAAGTCCAACACCAACCTCCTGATGGAGGCGGCGCGGCGGATCGACGAGTGGCAGATCCTCGCCAAGCGCATCCCCTCGACGCGCCTGGTGCCGGTGTTCACCAACCAGGCGACCACCACGTCGGTCTCGCTCACCCCCCAGGAGTGGTCGCTGATCTGCAAGATCGACGAGCGCCGCACCATCGAAGAGGTCGCGGTCGGACTCGACATGAGCCCGTTCGAGGTCTGCAAGCTCCTCTACGGCCTGATCACCTCCGGGCTCGTGGCGCTCAACGAGGACCTGACGCGCCTGCGCACCGACCGTCTCCAGAAGATGTCGCCCGACGAGCTGGCCCGCCTCTCCGAGCAGGTCCACCAGCAGGCCCGCGCGCTGCTCTCGGGCCACGCCCGGCAGCCCGAGCTGGAGGTCCCCTTCCGCATGGGCAAGGCCGAGTTGGACGCCGGGCGCGGCGCCGACGCGGTGCTCGACCTGGTCCGCGCCGAAGAAAAGGTGGTCTCCGCCGCCCTCGGGCCCCACCAGAGCAAGGTCTTCCTCGACCGCGTCTTCCAGCTCCTCAACCACTGAGAGCGCCAGAATCGCCCCTGCACACCCCTTGCATAGAGAGGATGCCGCCCGACGCGGCCCAAGACATCATATGCACCGTATGCCAGGACCTGGATTCCTGCTGTGGACTCTGGCCGCCGCCGCCCTGCTCGCCGCCGGGCCGGCCTCCCCCGTCCATGCCCAGCCGCCGGAGCATCAGGCGCCGCCGCCGGCCGGGACCGCCGAGGAGCCTGAGGAGATCGAGGACTCCGCCTCCGAGCCCGCGCCGGAAGCCGCCGAGGAGTCGTCCCCTTCCGCGCAGGCGCCGCCGTCGGGCGTCGCGACCCCTCCCGCCGGGGAGGTGCAGCGGCCGGGGCCGCGCGAGGGTTTCCTCCCCCGGCTGGACGTCTACTTCCCGGAAGGCGACCTCGACCTGCGGGTGAGCCGGCTGATCAACGAGGTCTTCTTCGAAGGGCAGGTCAAGTACAACTTCATCGACGGCGACATCACGGCCTTCCTGCGCTACCGCTACTACAGCTACAACCGGACCACCCAGTTCACCGTCTTCGACGCCGTCGAGTTCGAGAGCCTGGACGAGTTCTCGAGCGACTTCGAGCGCGTGCGCGGCGCGTTGCTGCTGTTCCAGTGGCCGCACAGCTATCACCACCGCACCTTCCTGTTGACCGAGCTCGACCGGATCAGCTCCAACAAGCCCGACCTGGAGTTCCAGGAGAACCCCGGCCAGGCCTTCATCCGCGAGGGGCGGACCAACACCTTCCTGCGCTACAGCTACCAGATCGGCACGCCGAGCGACGCGCGCTCCAACGCCATCGCGGGCGAGACGCGCGCCCGCCGCGAGCGGCTGTTCACCGCCTTCCGCGACATCGGCCCGGGCGGCGCCGGCTTCACCGGCGCGGTCACCTATGGCTTCCCCCTCGCCAGCCTCAGCGACTTCGACTACGTCAAGCTGGAGTTCGAGGCCTTGAAGCGGTTCGACCTGACCGACCGGACGTTCGTGATCGGCCGGCTGCGCGGCGGCAGCTTCCCCCACTACAGCGACCTGGAGTACGAGGACGGCACGCCGGTCTCGCAGCTCGACAGCTGGACCATCCCGCGCGGCGAGTACTTCAAGCTCGACGGCCGCGACAACCTGCGGGGGCTCGGCGGCAGCGACGCGGGCACCGAGCAGCTGATCACCACGTGGGAGCTCTTCTACCCGTGGTTCCTCGACGCCCAACGTGATTTTCTCAAGTTGGAATGGCAGAATTGGTACTGGGTCCTGTACGCCGGAGCCGGTAACGTCGGCACCGAGCGCAGTATTTACACGGACCTCGCCGAGTACACCCCCGACGTCGGAGTCGGTTTCGAGTCGTCTTTCCGGCTCCGGAAGTACAGGTTCTTTCTTTCCGGGCTCCTGGCACAGGCTTTGAAAGAAAACGGGGGAGTGGAGGCGCATCTTTCGGTCAAGTCTTACCGCTGAGCCCAGCTGTACCAGGCATCGCGTCCTTGGCCGGGATCGCGCGAAGATGTGGCAGGACAAGGAATTGTGGCAGAGGCTTTGAACGCCCCTGCCGTTTGGCTCACAGCCGGAGGAGAACGCATGAAACTGAGGTCCCTTTTATTCATCATGCTGTTGAGCCTCGTTCCCGCCTTGGGGTTCGCCGGGGAGGAGGCCAATGGCCCCACCGTGACCGGTGAGACCGGGCTGTTCACGTTGTTGACCGGGGATACTTTGCCGCAGGGCGGAGTGTCGTTCGGTCTTTACTACAACAACTGGGACCGCCTGGTCGACTTCGGGACTGGAAACGAGGTCAGTGTTGACTGGAACCGCTTGAGCGCAAGCTTGGGCTACGGCATCACCGACCGCTGGGAGGTCAGCGTGTCGGTGCCGTATGAAGACTACGAGTTTGACGAGGACGATTTCTTCCAGGATGGGCTCAGCCGCAACAACTTCCTCCTCAACGACTTGGACGTCAGCGGTCTCGGCAACGCCCGGATCGGCACCAAGTTCCGCCTGATCGGGGAGCAGGGCGCCGACACCACGATGGCCCTCAACCTCTTTGTAGAAGCTCCAACGGGTGACGAGGACGTCTCGGACGACGTCGGTTTCGGCGGCGGCCTGGGCTGGCGCGTCCGCAACTGGGTCTTCGACGTCGGATACCGCGATTCGGGCGGATTCGGAGACGATGACGACGATTTCTGCGGCACCATCATCCCCGGCCCGTTCCCGAGGCGTGTGGTCTGCCTCGAGGAGGTCGGCCCGGAGTTCCATGCCGGCATCGGCCTCGCCTCGCCGGTCTCCGACCGTTTCGACTGGATCACCGAGGTGGTCGGCACCTTCTATGACGGGGGCTTCGAGGACGCAGTCGACCTGACCACGGGCGGCCGTCTGTGGCTCGGCGACGACCAGCGCTGGGCGTTCAACTTTGCCCTGCGCACCGACTTGACGCAGCTGCAGGACATCGACGAGCACTGCCCGCTCGGCGGTCTGATCGGCCTGACGATGTTCCCGCGTCTCATCGCCCAGGAAGAGGTCATTCCGCCGCCGCCTCCGCCGCCGCCGCCGCCGGTCGAGACGCCGCGGGTAGAGCCGCCGCCTCCGCCGCCGCCGCCGGCTCCGGCGCCTCCGGTCGAGGAGCGGGTGACGGTCAACTTCACCCCGGGCAGCGCCAGGCTCTCGAACATCGCCAAGGCGAAGCTCGACGAGGTGGCCCTGCGCATGCGGCAGGACCCGGACATCCGCGCTCTGGTGGTCGGCTACACCGACGCCAGCGGTTCGTCCGACGCCAACCAGCGGATGAGCGAGCAGCGCGCCGAGGCGGTCAAGAACTACCTCGTCACGCGGCACGGCATCGATCCGGCCCGTATCCAGACGGAAGGCCGGGGCTCCGCCGATTCCTCGGGTGATGCCGAGCAGGACCGCCGCGCGGTGGTGATCCTGACCATTCCGCAATAACCCGTAGGGTCTGCCACACCCAAAGGCCCCGCCGCAAGGCGGGGCCTTTTCTTATGGGGGAGCTCTGTATCGGCCAAGCTTCATGGAGGGGTGGTGGTAGTCCCGTCAGGGACGTCCTTCTTTGTAGCCCAGGGTGGAACCCGTGGGCGGGGTGGGCGGGGTCCATAGCCTTCGACGGGTTCCATGGTCGCGGCGGTCGGTGCCGCCGGGCCGCCCAGGGTTTCCACCCTGGGCTACGAAGAAGGGCGCCCTCCGGGCTACCCAGCCCCCCGAAAACCTACAAACTCTCCCGCCGCAACGAGACGATCGCCCCCAGAAGCCCCGCCGCACCTCCCAATACAACCAGCAGGGCGATATCCCGGACGCTCAAAAACCGGCCGGCGAGTACCTCGGTGAGGAGCGTGTCCGGAGTCTCGGCATGGACCAGGCGCCAGGCGGCATAGAGCGCGGCGCTCGCCAGGCTGCCGCCGATCAGGCCCTGGACCAGCCCTTCGGCGTAGAACGGGCCGCGGATGTAGAACTCGGTCGCTCCGACCAGGCGCAGCACCGAGATCTCCTCGTGGTGGAGGAACGCGGTGAGCCGGATGACGCTGGCCGTGGTGAAGATCGCCGCCCCGACCAGGATCGCCCCCAGCACGAGCCCGATCCCGCGCAGCACGGCCGCCGCCGTCTCCACCTGCCCCAGCCACTCGCGGTCGTCGTCGACCATGGAGACCTCGGGGTGTTTGCGCCACTCCTCCAGCCAGCTTTCGAAGGCCGCCGTCTCCAGCCGCCCGGTCCTCAGGCGGACCTCCAGCGAGGCCGGCAGCGGCTCGTCCTCCCAGCCCTCGACGAGGTTGGAGAGGCTGGGGAAGATGTCGCCGAACCGGTCGCGGGCCGCCGCCGCGGTGACCGCTTCGACGCCCGCCACCCAGGCGGGCTCCGCGGCCTCGGCGGCGAGCCGCCGGAGCTCGCCGTCCAGGGTCTCCGGCTGCAGATAGATCACGACCCGCATCTCCGACTGCCACCGCGCCAGCGACTCGGCGAGGTTGCGGCTCGCCAGCAGGAAGACGCCGCCGATCGCCAGGCTCACCGTGATGGTGAAGACGGCGAGCAGGCCGACCTTCCAGCCCCGCCGCAGGTTCACCAGGGCGTCTTGCAAGAAATAGCGGAGGGCTTGTAGAAAGCTCACGCCGTCTCCTCCCCGGTCCCGGGCTCCTCGGGCTCCTCGGGCGGCGGACCCGGCATCTCCATCGCGCCGGAAGACGGCCCCGCCTCGTCGTCCGGCGGCGCCGTCAGGTCCACCGGCTCCATCCCTTCCAGCGTCTGATCCGAGGCCAGCCGTCCCCGGTCGAGCGTCAGCACCCGGCGGCCGATCCGCTGGATGGTGTCGCGGTCGTGGGTGGCGAGCAGCACGGTCGTGCCGCGGAGGTTGACCTCCAGGAAGAGGCGGAGGATCTCGCGCGACAGATCGGGGTCGAGGTTGCCGGTGGGCTCGTCGGCGATCAGGATGTCGGGCTCGTTGATGAGCGCCCGGGCGATGGCGACCCGCTGCTGCTCGCCGCCCGACAGCTCCATCGGGAAGGCGTTCATGCGGTGGGCGAGCCGCACCCGGCGCAGGGCCTGGTAGGCGAGCCGCTTCTGCTCCTTGGTGGAGAGGCCGAGGATGCGCGGCAGGAAGCCGACGTTCTCGAAGACGGTCTTCCTGGGGATCAGGCGGAAGTCCTGGAAGACGACGCCGATGGTGCGCCGCAGATAGGGGATCTTGCTCTGCGGGATCGAGGCGACGTTGCGGCCGTTGACCACGATCTGCCCGGTGCTCGGCACCTCCTCGCGGAAGATCATCCGCAGGAGCGTGGTCTTGCCGGCGCCGCTCGCGCCGGTCAGGAAGACGAACTCGCCGCGCGGGATGTCGAACGTCACCCCGTCGAGGGCCGTCTGGCCCCCGGGGTAACTCTTGCCGACGTGGAAGAACTGGATCACCCGCCCGGGACCGGCTCGCGCTCCAGCGCCTGCCGCAGGAGCTCCTGGACGGCCGTGGGCTGGGCGCGCCCGCCCGAGCGCTTCATGACCTGGCCGACGAGGAAGCCCATCGTCTGCGTCTTGCCCGCCCGGTACTGCGCCACCGGCCCGGAGTTCTGCTCGAGGACCTCGTCGATCCAGCGCTCGATCCGCGAGGCGTCGCTGACCTGGGCGAGGCCGAGGCGCTCGACCGCGGCGGCCGGCTCCTCGCCCGACTCCCAGACCGCGGCGAAGACCTCCTTGGCGGCGCTGTTGGAGATCCTGCAGGCGTCGACCAGGGCGACCAGCGCGGCGAGACGGCCGGGCGGCAGGGCGGCGTCGACCTCGGCCCGGCGCTCCTTGAGCTCGCGCAGCACCTCGGTCATCACCCAGTTGGCGATCCCCTTGGGATTGCCGGCATCGCCGGACATCGCCGCGGCGGCGGCCTCGTAGTAGTCGCCGAGCTCGCGCGTCTGGGTGAGGACGCGGGCGTCGGCCGGCGGCAGGTCGTACCGCGCCGCGAAACGCGCCCGCCGCTCCCACGGCAGCTCCGGCAGGCTGGCGCGGATCTCCTCGATCCGCTCGGCGGCGAGGACCAGCGGCGGCAGGTCCGGCTCGGGGAAATAGCGATAGTCGTGCGCCTCCTCCTTGCTCCGCATCGGCCGCGTGGCCCCGGTCGCGGCGTCGAAGCCGCGGGTCTCCTGGACGACGCGCCCGCCGGATTCGAGGAGCCGGACCTGGCGCTCGATCTCGTGCTCGATGGCGCGGCCGACGTTCCTGAAGGAGTTGACGTTCTTGACCTCGGTCCTGGTGCCGAGGCGGGTCTCGCCGCGGCGGCGCACCGAGACGTTGGCGTCGCAGCGCAGGCTCCCCTCCTCCATGCTGCCGTCGCTCGTCCCGGTGTAGAGGAGGAGCTGGTGGAGGGTCTGGAGGTAGTCCTGCGCCTCGGCGGCGCTCGCCAGGTCGGGCCGCGAGACGATCTCGACCAGCGGCACGCCGCAGCGGTTGTAGTCCACCAGGCTCTGCCCGGGGAGCGCCGCGCCGCCGGGCGCCTCGTGCAGCAGCTTGCCGGCGTCCTCTTCCATGTGCAGGCGCTCGATGCGCACGCTCTTGCCGTGGAGCGAGAGAGGCAGCGCGCCGTCCTCGGCGAGCGGCCGGTCATACTGGCTGATCTGATAGCCCTTGGGCAGATCGGGATAGAAATAGTTCTTGCGGGCGAAAACCGAGCGCTCGCGGACCTCGCAGCCCAGGGCCAGGGCGAGCTTCACCGCCAGGTCCACCGCGCGGCGGTTCACCACCGGCAGCGTGCCGGGATACCCCAGGCAGACCGGGCAGACCAGAGAGTTCGGCGCCGCGCCGAACCGGTTCGGGCAGCGGCAGAACAACTTGGTCTCGGTGAGCAGCTGGACGTGCACCACCAGCCCGATGACCGCTTAGTACTCGTGCGCCAAGCTGGCGGCTAGTCTACCGCAGCTACAATGCCGGGCGTGAGATACGCCGCCCTGCTCCCCATGGCCTTTCTGCTCGGCCCGTGCGGCGCGCCGGAGGTCCCCAACCTGGACTCGCCGGGCACCACCATCGTCTGCCTGGGAGACTCGATCACCTCGGGGGTCGGCGCCGATCCGGGGCGCGCCTACCCCGACGTCCTCGCCGACCGGCTGGGGGTCGACGTGGTCAACGCCGGCGTGCCGGGCGACACCGCCGCGGACGGCCTCGAGCGCCTCGACGAGGTGCTCGACGAGGACCCCTGGCTGGTGATCGTCGAGCTCGGCGGCAACGACCTGCTGCGGCAGGTGCCGCCCGCCCGCACCGAGGCCGCCCTGCGCGAGATCGTCCAGCGCCTGCTCGACGCCCGGGTGGTCCCCCTGGTCGTCGAGATGCACGTCCCCTTCGGCCGGCGCTACAGCGAGATCTTCGACCGCCTGGAGGAGGAGTACAAGATCCCGGTCGTCGAAGACGTGCTCGGCGACATCCTGATCGATTCCACCTTGAAAGCCGACCCGATCCATCCCAATACGCGCGGGCACCAGGTTCTCGCCGAGGCCGTGGCCGAAGCCGTCGAGCCGCTGATCGAGGCGCGCGAGGAGGCCCGGTGATCGAAGGGCCGGTCCTCCGGGGCGATACCTGGACCTGGAGCGATCATAAGGGCGACGTCCAGGTGCGGTTCACCGGCCGCGGGCCCGCGAGCGAAAAGGAAGAGCGGGAGGTGGTGCTCCGCCGCGTCGAGCCCGGCACGCCGCCGGTCGCCTGGGCGCGTCAGATCCACTCCGCCACGGCCCTCCCCGCCGTCCCGGGGAAGTGCGGCGACGGCGACGCCCTCTGGACTCATGAAAGAGGCCTCGCGCTCTCGGTCATCACCGCCGACTGCGTACCCGTGCTGCTCGCCGGCCCAGGGGGCCTCGCCGCGGTTCACGCCGGCTGGCGCGGCATCGTCGGAGGCGTCGTCCCGGCGACGTTGCGCGAGCTCGGCGGACCCTTCGCGGACTGGACCGCCTGGATCGGCCCCACGATCGGCCCCTGTTGTTATGAGGTAGGAGAGGACGTGGCCGAGCAGGTGGCCGCGGCGAGCGGTCCGGGAGTCGTGGTGCCCCGGCCGGGAGGGAAGCCCCACCTCGACCTCCAGGCGGCGGTCCGTCATCAACTCCAGGAAGCCGGGATTGGAGAGGTGCGCGTCGTCGCGTGCTGCACCCGCGATCATGGGGACCACCTCTACAGCTACCGCCGCGAAGGCAAAGGCGTGGGGCGGAACATGGCTTTCCTCTGGAGATTGTAGGGAACGCGGATTCCCGACCTCCGAAGCTTCCCGCGCGGCGCTGTAAGGTTCCCGAGCCGCAAACAGACCGAATTTCCCGACTTTCATCTCTCCGGCCGACGTCCCGACCGGCTCGGGTGTCATCCCGCAAGGTCCGGGAGTAAACCCTGAAGGTTCAGGAACCGCGAAGGAAGGTTAACTCGCGGTTTCCCCCTTTTCCGGCATGGCGCCGGAAGCTCGATTCGCGGTTTTGGAGCCTTCATTCCCGACACGCGAACGGAGATTCGCGGCTCCGGAGCCTTCATTTCCGACTCATGACTGTATATTCGCGGCTCCGAACTCTTCCCGGACATCGCCGGTCGGTAGATTCGCGGTTCTGGAACAGTCATTCGCGGTCCCGGGAGCTCTATTCGCGGTTCCGCAACGCTCGAAAACCGCGAAATAAGGTCCAGGAGTCGGGAAGTAAGCTTCAGTCGCGACTCCGAATTCTTTATTCGCTGTTCCTGACCGGTGATTCGCGGTTCAAAGGCGGGGCGTGTCCTAAGACTGTGTGGATGGTAGAGGGGGAGGCCCCCTGGCTTCGAGTCCAGAGGGCCTGAACAGCCTAGTAGCATCTCGCGGTATAAGGCATTGGTTGACAGCGATACGGGAAACAGGAAGCGTCGGGACACGAGGCCTGCAAGCTGTATCCTCCTCGTACATCTCCGAGATCAAGTCTCTGCACCGTCTCCTTCGACAACGCCAGCTTCTTCACAGTCTTCTTCATCACGTCCTCCAGTTGAGTGAGTGCTGATTCTACCCTGTCTGGCTCTTGCCTTGGTCGGATGTGTGGGTAGTGGGGGGCTCCCAATCGTCGAGCTTGATGCCCGCGCGCCGAAGGTCGCCTCTCAAGGTGCTGATTTTCTGGATTACTGAGTCCCGGGACACATAAAGCGAGGCAACGCGATAGGCGGAGTATCCCTCGACCTCCATCCAGAGGTCCCGTGCTCCCACCGAGAAGCGACTTTCAGAGGTGAAAAGCCGCGCTCCAACTCGGCCTCGATCCGTCGGCGGGTGGCGCTATCGTGGATCGCCATCTGACCTAGAGCATGGAGGCATTGAGGGTGTATACTTAGGCGTATGGCTCGCATGCAAGTTTACCTCCCCGACGACCTGTACCAACTGGTGAAGGCCCACGGCCTGCCTGCCTCGGAGCTGCTCCAGAAGGCGGTGCGTGCGGAGCTGCGTCGGCTGGAACTGCTCAAGGAGACCGACCGCTACGTTGCGGATCTGGTTGCCGAGGTGGGGCCACCCGCCGCCGCTCAGCGCTCACGTGCCGCCGCCATCGCGCGGCGGCTTGCGCGACAATCTTCCCGCCAGGCGGGCTGACCGTCGTGCTGGTCCTGGATTCGGGGGGAGTCAGCCGTCTGGCCGAGCGGTCCCGTCAGGCGGCAGCGCTGATCTTGGCGTTTCGCGAAGAGGGTCTGTGGCCGCCCCTTGTTCCCTCCGTCGTGCTCGTGGAGTGTTTGCACGGGCATCCAGGTCGCGACGCTCTCGCGAACAGTTTTCTCAAGACGTGCGACATCGTGGAGGAGGTCGGTGAAACGCTGGCACGGCGAGCTGCGCTGTTGCGGAGACTGGCGCGGCGAGGCTCCGCGGTCGATGCGCTCGTAGTCGCCTTGGCCGAACCAGGCGGAACGGTGCTCACCTCGGATATTGGCGATCTCGGCGCCCTCGCTCAGTACGCACGTGACGTCGTAGTAGAGAGGGTCTGATAACAGGCGTTGGCGGGGCTGTAAGCGGCCATCCTTCTACGCCGACCCGATCCACTTCGTCAGCAGATGCCGGTCATGGTCCCGGTATCCCGCCTTGCGGTAGACCTCCTGGGCTCGCACGTTGACGTGATCCACCTCCAGGTGGACGACCTGGATCCCTTCCTGCCGGCAGACCGCTTCGACGAGCTCCAGGCTCTCGCGGCCGAGGCCCTTCCCCCGGAACTGCTCGCGCAGGTAGAGCTCGTCGACCATGGCGTCGCGGCCGTGGAACTCCAGGCTGAAACCGAACGTGATCACTACGTACCCAGCGGTCTTCCCTTCAGAATGGATCAGGTAGATCCGGCCCAGGTGCGCCTGGCTGGAAAGCTCCCTCGTGGCTGAGCGGGCCACCGGCTCGTTGAAGGGGAGGTGCTCGATCAGGTAGAACTCCCGCATCAGCTCGAGGAGGAGGTCCTCGTCCGAGGCGGTGACAGGCGTAAATCGGGCTGGCATCTCTGGACCTGACTACTCCTCGCTCCCCCAACGCAACTGGAACTCGAGCTCGTTCCGGTCGCCGTCGCGCTCGTGCTCGATGTTGAAGACCGCGTCGGCGGGGATGCGCAGCCTCTCGCCCGCGACCTGGATCGTGAAGGGCTTGTTGCTCTCGATGGAATCCGCCAGGCGGCGCAGCTTCTCGACGAACTGCCGGCGGGGGTAGGTGCTCTCCAGGTCTCTGGGTTCTGACATACGTTTCAATCTCCGCGTTCTCAAGGGTTTCTGAGGTCGGGGAACCATTGGTCGACTTGATAATGCGCCGCGGACACGGCCTTGGCCTTGCCTGGCCGTTCATAGGAGACGACCAGCGACCGTGTCTGTTGCGGCGTCCGTTCCTGGATCAGCACATGCCGCCGCCCCTCGGAGTCCGCCTCCAGGATCGCGGCTTCGGCGTGCCCGTTGGGAACGAAAGCGGCATAGAGGAGCGTCCTCTCGCCTCCATCCTCCACGTAGACCGCCCACCGGTGACCGTCCTCCCACAGCGGCGTCCCATCGTTCCGGACCGTGACGTCGGACGCGAGCACCACGGTCTCCAGGTCCCCATTACCGTCCAGGTCGGTCCCGGCGAGACGGCGTTGCCGCCAGCCCGCGGCCTCGTCCGCCGAGCCGACCCGCTCCGAGTCGACGGGCGGCTCCTGCAGCCGCGAATCCGCGGACGGAATGGTGGGAGGAGCGCAGCCGGCGAGGGCCGCGCAGATCGTCCAGGGGATCAGTCCTGACCGGGTCAATCCGCGGAGGGCCGCGCGGCGCGCGCGAACAACGCGCTGGGCAGGCCGACGCCCAGGGCATGGATGAGAAGGCCGTTGACCAGGGAGATTCCCGACGGGGGACCGCCGATCGCCGCCGCCGACAGCGGTATCACCACCAGGTTCATGACGGCGTAGACCAGCAGACCGTAGAGCAGGCCGCACGCCACGGGATGGCGGGTGAGGACCGGCAGCCGGCGGCTGGCGAGGAAGTACACGAGCACGACCATGAAGGCGATGAAGAAGTGGAGCAGCAGGCCGAGGACCGCCGTGGGGACTCCGCCTTCATAAGCTGCCCGTCCGAGCAGGCCGGACGCGATGCTCTGCAGGATGCGGATCGGGGGGACGCCTCGAAAACCGAAGAAGACGAAGGCGTCGAGGATGTCCAGCACGCCGACGGTCAGGGCGCCGAAGAGCACCGCCTGATTCGGCGTCGACGGCCTGCGGGAAGGCAAGACGGCGGTGGTCACGGCTCGATCTTAAAGCAAAGGGGGCGGAATCCGTCGTCGGGAAAGCGGAAGCCCGCCGCGGCGGGCTTCCGACCTCCCCGGCCGTCAAGGCGATTCCACGCGGACTTCCGAGGCCGTCCCGGGAGAGCCGGCCTGGTGGATGGAGACGGTCAAACCCCTCTCCATGGCCTCGGTGAGGACGGCGGCCAGACGGCTGGACTGGGACGCCAGCTCGATGCTCCCGCGGGCCGTACGCAACCGGTAGCCGAAGAAGTTGCCGTTGCCGTCGAAGCGGAGCTCCTCGACCTTGCCGCGGAGGCCGTCCTCCTCCTTGGGGAGGACAGGCTCGTCCGGCTGGTCCGGCGAGATCCGGGACGCGGAGAGCTCCGCCACCCGTCCTCCACCCATCGACAGGCTCACCCGCACGTCCTCGGGGCGGCCTGTCGTCGCCTCGACCTCCACGGCGTAAGAGCCGTCGAGGCGATCCTCGAGCTTTCCACGGAGCCTCCCCTTCTCCACGTTCACCTGGATGGATCCGGACTGACCCGGTCCGAGCAGGTTTCCATGCACGTCCTTGGGCGTGAAGACCAGGCGCTGGACCCGGCGCCCCTGCCCATCCACCGGCCGGAGCTCCGCCAGGGAGGTCCGGCCCTCCGCCTGGGGGGCCACGTACTGGCTGACGGTGCGGAGCCGCTTGTACAGAGCGCCGCTCTCCGTACGGCCCTCGACGGTGACGCGATGTGTGTAGATGCCGTCCTTCTCCGCCCGGAGCCGCTTGGACAGCCGGATCTCCCGCGTGCTCTGGAGCCTGGCGGTGAGGAGGTCCCCGCCGTTCCCGTCCGTCAGCCCGTCGACGCTGTCGGCCCTCTCGCGGACCGTCTCGTAGAGCTGCTGCCAGTCCTTGTCGCTCAAGGCGTCCAGGGCGAAGAACGGTCCTCCGGAGAGATCGAGCTGGGGATCGGAGGGTTTGAGGATGCGCGCCGCCCGGGCGAGGATGCTCCCGAAACCCTGCCGGGGCCGGAGCGTCTGCAGCTGCAGGACAGCCCCCGACTGCAGGGCGAGGTCCGAAGAGACCCGCGCCTTCAGCTGGATCGTGTCCTTGGTGAAGAAGCGCCGCCCGTTCCAGGACAGGGTGAGCCGCAGGCCGGAGCGCACGAGAAGAGAGGCGCTGTAGGTCTCCGACGCCGCGGAGGAACGCGCCCCCCGCCGGATCCGGACCGTCCACAGCCCCTCCCAGACCAGCCGGCCGGTCCGCGGCCGCTCGATCCGGTAGATCACGTGCGTGGCGCGCTGGACGCAGCTCATGCCGCGCGTCGCGGCGGCTTTTTTCGCCGTGATCACCTCGCCGTTGGGCGAGATCAGCTCGACGTTCAGCACGATCCGGGGGCTCTTCCAGCCGACGACGAACGTGGCCCGGCGGTCCGCCGCCACGAGAGGGAACTTCTCGAGGCGCTCGCCCTCGGCCTCCTCCTCCCCGGCGGGCGGCACGTCACCCAGGACGTGATCGACCACCTCTTCTTCCATTTCGAGGGCGAAGATCTCCCGGTACAGCGGCGCGATCTCGTCCGGCAGCAAGGTATGGAGGAAGGTCCCGTGCGCGTCGTTGGCGATCTGCTGCATCAGGGCCGAGTTGATCGATCCCCCGAGGCCGACGGCGTGGACCCGGTACTCCTTTCCCATGCGGTGCAGGATGT
>JBKKAU010000360.1:0-4287 GCA_046714475.1 Thermoanaerobaculia bacterium | reverse complement strand
CGTCGGCGCCCTGGAGGACGGGTCCGGGTACCTGCGCCTGGTCGCCTGGGTGACCGCGCGGGAGGCGATGCCGGCCATCCCGGAGCTGCGCGACCACCTCCAGGGGCTGCTGCCCGAGGCCATGGTGCCCTCGGTCTTCGTGCCGCTGGAGGCCCTGCCGTTGTCGCCCAACGGCAAGGTGGACCGCAAGGCGCTGCCGGCGCCGGAGCGGACCGGCCCCGAGGCGGGGGAGACCTATGTCGCCCCCGGTGGTCCCACTGAGGAGTTGCTGGCCGGGATCTGGGCCGAGGTGCTGGGCCTGGAGCGCGTCGGGGTCCACGACGACTTCTTCACCCTCGGGGGCCACTCGCTGCTGGCGACCCAGGTGGCGTCCCGGATCCGCGGCGTGCTGGGGGTGGAGCTGCCGCTGCGCCGGCTGTTCGAGGCGCCGACTGTCGCGGAGCTGGCGCGCGTGGTGCGGGAGGGCCGCGAGGACCGGCCGGCGCCGCTGATTGTGCCGGTATCCCGGGAGGGCGACCTGCCGCTGTCCTTCGCCCAGCAGCGGCTCTGGCTCCTCGACCAGCTCGAACCGGACAATCCGGCTTACAACATCCCGCTGGCCGTACGCCTGACGGGCGAGCTGCCGGTCCGCCTGTTGGAACGGGTCTTCGCCGAGGTGGTGCGCCGGCACGAAGCGCTGCGCACCACCTTCACCTCCCGGAAGGGCCGGCCGGTACAGGTCATCGCTCCAGAGCTGTGCCCGGAGCTGCCGGTGGTCGACCTCTCAGACCTGCCGGAGCGTGAAGAGCGGGCGCGCGAGCTGGCCTTGGAAGAGGCGCGGCGGCCATTCGATCTGTGGCGCGGACCGCTGCTGCGCCTGTGCCTGGCGCGGCTGGGCGAGCGGGAGCATCTCCTGTTCATCACCTTGCACCACATCGTCAGCGACGGCTGGTCCATGGAGGTGCTGGTGCGCGAGATCGCGGCCCTGCACGAAGCCTTCTCCGTGGGCCGGCCCGATGATCTCCGAGCCCTACCCGAGTTGCCGGTGCAGTACGCGGACTTCGCGGTCTGGCAACGGAGCTGGTTGCAGGGGGAGGTCCTGGAATCCCAGCTCTCCTACTGGCGGCGCCAGCTCGATGGGGCCTCGCGGGCGCTGGATCTGCCGACCGATCGGCCACGGCCGGCGGTGCAGAGCTTCCGGGGCGCTTCGCTGCCGTTGAGTCTCCCTGCCGGGCTGTCAGAGAGGGTGCGGAGTCTTTGCCGGCGCCAGGGGGTGACGCCCTTCATGGCGCTCCTGGCGGCCTGGTCGGTGCTGCTGGGCCGCCACGCGGACCAGCCGGAGGTGCTGGTGGGCACGCCCATCGCCGGCCGCAACCACCGTGAGGTCGAGGGGCTGATCGGCTTCTTCGTCAACACCCTGGTGCTGCGGGCCGACCTCTCGGGGATGCCGGGCTTCGGCGAGCTCCTGGGCCGGGTGCGCCGGGCCGCGCTCGACGCCTACACCCATCAGGATCTCCCCTTCGATCGTCTGGTCGAAGAGCTGGTGCCCGAGCGCGCCCTCTCCCGTTCGCCGCTGTTCCAGGTGATGTTCGCGTTGCAGAACGCTCCCGGCAGAGCGCTGCGGCTCCCGGGGCTCACGCTCTCCCCGGTCGCGGTCGAGAACCGGACCACCAAGTTCGACCTCACCCTGGGTCTCCGGGAGGATGCGGGGGGCTTCGCCGGGGCGCTGGAGCACAACACCGACCTGTTCGACGGTGGCACGGCGGCGCGGCTGCTGGCCCGCTTCGAAGCCCTGCTCGACGGGGCGACAGCCGATCCGGATCTGCCTCTTCCGGACCTGCCCATGCTGCTTCCGGCGGAGCTGCACCAGGTGCTGCTGGATTGGAACGACACCAGGAGCGAGTACCCGCGGGAGGCGGGCCTCCACGAGCTATTCGAGGCCGTGGCCCGGAGCTTCCCCGAGGCCCCGGCGATCGTCACGGACACGGAGGTCTGGACCTATCGCCGTCTGGACGAGTCATCGAACCGGCTGGCCCGCCTGCTGCGCTCGTCAGGCGTCGGCCCGGAGACCGCGGTGGCGCTCTCCATGGAGCGTTCGCCGGAGCTGATCCTGGGCATCCTCGCCATCCTGAAGGCGGGAGGGGCCTACGTCCCCTTGGACGCCGGCTATCCGGACGAGCGGCTGGCCTTCATGCTGGCGGACACGGGCGCGGAGATCCTCCTGGTCCACGGCCGGACCCGGGAGCGTCTGCAGGGCCGCGGACGGCTGGTCCTGGTGGACGAGGACGGCGAATGGGAGCAGGACGGAAGCCCGCTCGGCGTGGCGGTCCCGGCCGAGTGCCTGGCCTATGTGATCTATACCTCGGGGTCGACAGGACAGCCGAAGGGGGTCGCGGTGACGCACCGGGCGGTCGCTCGCCTGGTGCGGGACACGGACTACATCCGGCTGGGACCTGAGGATCGCGTGGCGTTCCTCTCGAACATCAGCTTCGACGCGGCGACGTTCGAGATCTGGGGGGCCCTGCTCCACGGCGGAGCGGTGGTGCCGGTCGACAAGGAGGTGGCGCTGTCGCCCGCCGCCTTCGCGTCCCATCTCAGGCGCCAAGGGGTGACGGCGCTGTTCCTGACGACGGCCCTCTTCAACCAGGTGGTGCGGGAGGTGCCGGACGCTTTCTCTACCGTGCGGACCGTCCTGTTCGGCGGTGAGGCATCGAGCCCGGCTCTGGTGGCTCGGGCCCTGGAGCATGGAGCGCCGGAGCGCCTGCTGCACGTCTACGGCCCGACGGAGAGCACGACGTTCGCGACCTGGCACCCTATCCGGGAGGTCGCGCCGGGAGCGACGACCCTGCCGATCGGCCAGCCGCTGGCGAACACGACGGCGTATGTTCTGGACCGCTGGCACGGCGCGGTTCCGCCGGGCGTGGGGGGGGAGCTCTGCCTCGGCGGCGACGGCTTGGCCCGGGGCTACCTGAACCGGCCGGAGCTGACCGCGGAACGGTTCATCCCGCACCCCTGGGGCTCGGGAGAGCGGCTCTACCGCACCGGCGACTTGGTACGTCTGCTGCCGGAAGGGGCTGTGGACTTTCTCGGCCGCCTGGACGACCAGGTCAAGATCCGGGGTTTCCGGATCGAGCCGGGGGAGATCGAGTCGGTCCTGGCGGGAGCTCCGGGAGTGCGGGCCTGTACGGTCCTGGCGCGTCGCGACCAACCTGGAGAGGTACGCCTGGTGGCCTACGTGGTCGGCCAGGACGGCGTAACGCCGCGGGGCGAGGACCTGCGGGGCCATCTCCGGGAGAGGCTGCCGGAGTATATGCAGCCGTCCGGCTTCGTGGTCCTCGACGCGCTGCCGTTGACGCCGAACGGCAAGGTGGACCGCCGGGCGCTGCCCGCCCCGGAGCGGGCCGGCTCCGAGGAAGGGGAAGGGGAAGGGGAAGGCGAAGGCTATGAGGCTCCCAGGGATCCCGTCGAGGAGCTGCTGGCGGGTGTCTGGGCGGAGGTGCTGGGGCTCCACCGGATCGGGCGCGACCAGGACTTCTTCGCCCTGGGCGGGCACTCTCTGCTCGCCACCCAGGTGGCGTCCCGAATCCGCGGAGTGCTCGGGGTGGAGTTGCCGCTGCGCCGGCTCTTCGAGGCGCCGACCGTCGCCGAACTGGCCCGGGTGGTGCGCGAGAGCCGGGAGAGCCGGCCGGCCCCGCCGATCGCTCCTGCGCCGCGCGACGGCGAGCTGCCGCTGTCGTTCGCCCAGCAGCGGCTCTGGCTCCTGGACCAGCTCGAGCCGGGCAACCCGGCCTACAACGTCCCCCTGGCCTTGCGCCTGAGAGGCGAGCTGCGGGCGGACCTGCTGCGGAGGATCTTCGCCGCGGTGGTGCGCCGCCACGAGGCGTTGCGCACCACCTTCGCCTACCGCGACGGCCAGCCGGTACAGATCATCGCTCCGGAGCGCTGTCCGGATCTGCCGGTCATCGACCTGTCGGACCTGTCGGACCTGCGGACGCGGGAGGCGCGGGCGCGCGAGCTCGCCCTGGAGGAGGCCCGGCGGCCGTTCGACCTGCGGCGCGGACCGCTGCTGCGTCTCTCCCTGGTGCGCCTGGGCGAAGGGGACCACGTCCTGCTCGTCACCCTGCACCACATCGTCAGCGACGGCTGGTCCATGGGCGTGCTGGTGCGGGAGGTCGCCGCCCTGTTCGAAGCCCTCTCCCAGGGCCGCTCTCCCCATCTGCCCGAGCTGCCGGCGCAGTATGCCGACTTCGCTCAGTGGCAGAGGGCGTGGCTGCGCGGGGAGGTGCTGGAAGCCCAGCTCTCCTACTG
>JBKKAU010000359.1:0-18976 GCA_046714475.1 Thermoanaerobaculia bacterium | reverse complement strand
AAGCGGAGCTGCAGGCCGTAGCCGCTGTCGTTGCCGGTGAAGTCGCCGGTGTTGAAGCTCGGGCCGGCCCACAGGCGCGGCAGCGCGATGCGGATCAGGTCGTAGCCGAGCTTGCGGTCCGCCAGGGCGCCCTGGAAGTGGACGGCCTTGGCGTTGTCGCGGTCGATGTAGCGGATCTTGCCGATCGTCCACGGGTCGAACATGCCGAGGTCGGTCGCGCCGACGGTGACCGAGTCGACCAGCTTCCAGCCCGGGGTGAAGCGAGCGGTCAGGCCGCGCATCTTGATGTACTCGTTGGAGCGCGGGTCAAACTCGCCGCAGTCGCCGCCGACGCAGGGCCCCCCGGGCGGGTTCTCGAACGCGGGATTCCGGCCGCCGAAGCCGCCGAAGTTGGTCCACTGGTTCTGGCTGAACCGCGACTGGATGCGGCCGGTGACCTCGATGTTGCGCGCTGGCCGCGAGGCCAGCAGTAGGTTGATCTCCGTGCCCTGGCCGTTGTCGCCGTAGCCCTCGTTGGGAATGGTGGTGAAGTTGTACAAGCTGCCGTCGAGGCGCTGGTCGCCCCACAGCCACTTGATATAGCCCTCGCCCGTGATGAGCAAGGTCTGGCCGTCCACGGCGCGCGCCGGCGGGACCACTGCCAGCGCCGCCGCGGAGACCAGCAGCGCGATCGCGAACCCCCTGAATTTCATAACAAATCTCCTCTCCCGGATCGAACGGTGCCTGTCGTTAGGTCTTGCGGACCATCTTGAGCGTGGCGGTCTGCTTGGCGGCGCCGTCGGCGCCGCACTCGTACTTGAGCATCTGGTGCTGGGCCTCGGCCTCGTCGGCCGCGCCGGCTCCGGCGCCGGCCAGGACGTCGATGGCGAGCGGGTCGCAGTCGAAGTCGGTGCCGCCGCCGAAGCGGTGCTGGCCCTCGTACTCGTTGACCTTGCGGGTCAGCAGGTCCTTGCCGTCGGGGAAGCCCTCGTTGGACTGCACCAGAACCTGGTAGCCCCACTTCGACGGGTCGCCGCCGCCGAGCTCGTCGAGCCCGACGGTGGCCGAGATTGTACGGCCCGCGCCCTTGGTACGGGTAGGAACGAGGACCGCCTCCTGCAACGTCGCCGGCAGCTTCTCCTTCACCTCGCTCTTGACCCGGCCCGGCCCCTGCGGCGAGAGGATGATCAGCTTGTCCCACTCGTTGCCGTCGGCGAAGGCGACGTTCAGGCCCGGGAAGGTCTCCTTGAACCCGCCCTCCTTGGTGTCGACGAAGATGAAGACCATCTGCGTCGAGAAGCCGTTGCCCATCTTCCACGGGTCCTCGAGCGGCGTATTGAGGTTGACCTCGAAGTCCACCTTGTTGCCCTTGGCCGAGACTTCGAGCCCGGTGAGGTCGAAAGAGCCCCGCTTGTAGACCGCGTCGGTCGGATAGGTGTAGTTGCCCGGCCCGTTGTCGTCGTTCGCCGGGTCCTTGAACGTCACGCTCTGCGCGAGCGCCGACGTCGACAGCAGCAGGCCGGCCGCGACGGCCAGCAGACCGGTCTTCGAGAACATGTTGCGCATGATCCAACCTCCTTGTGGTGAAACCTAGCCTTTGACTGCGCCGGCCGTGAGGCCGGAGACGAGATACTTTTGCAAGAACAGGAAGAGCAATACTACAGGGATCGCGGCGATGATCGAGCCGGCCGCGAAGTACCCCCACTGCTGCGAGTAGCCGCCGACGAAGAAGCGCAGCCCCACCGGGCCGGTGTACATCTCCTCGCGGTTCATGAAAGTGGCGGCGATGATGAACTCGTTCCACCCGGTCATGAACGAAAAGAGCGCGGTCACCGCCACCGCCGGCTTGGCGAGCGGCAGCACGATGCGGAAGAAGATCGTCGCCTGCGAGGCGCCGTCGATCAACGCCGACTCCTCGAGCTCGCGCGGGATGGTGTCGAAATAGCCCTTCATCATCCAGACGCAGAACGGGATGGCGATCGTCGAGTAGACCAGGACCAGGCCGGTGAAGCTCGAACCCAGCCCGAGCCACTGGACGACGATGATGTAGAGCGGGATCAGCATCAGCGTCCCCGGGAACATCTGCGACACCAGGAACGACATCAGGCCGGCCCGCCGGCCGGGGAAACGGAAACGCGAAAAGGCGTAGGCCGCGGTGCTCGCCAGGAACACCCCGAGGAGCGTCGTCATCGCCGACACCAGCATGCTGTTGAGCAGCCAGCGGCCGAACGGCTGGTCGGCCCAGAGCGAGCGGAAGTTGTCGAGCGACAGCCGCTCCGGCCACGGGGCGATGGCGCGCAGCCGGTCGGCGGCCGCCGGCTCGGCCGGGAGGTCGGCGATCGCCAGGCTCTGCCCGCCGGAGAAGGCGATGGTGACCACCCAGAGCAGCGGGTAGACGGTGACCGCCACCATTACGATCAGGAAAAGATGGAGGGGCAGGTGCGACATCTCCCCGCTCGGCTTGCGGCTCATCCGATCGCCTCCGTCGCCCGGGTCACCCGGTTCTGCCAGGTGCCGTAGACCAGCAGGATCAGGAAGATCACCGTCGAGTAGGCCGCGGCGTACCCGTAACGGTACTGCTCGAAGGCCAGCTTGTACGCCTGGGTGATCAGGATCTCGGTGGCGCCCGCCGGCTGGCCGGCCGAGACCAGGTAGATGACGTTGAACTGGTTGAAGGTCCAGATCACCGACAGGATGATCGCCGGGATCAGCGCCGGACGCAGCGACGGCAGCGTGATCGAGCGGAACTGCTGCCACCGCGTGGCGCCGTCGACGCGCGCCGCTTCATAGAGGTCGGCCGGGATCGATTGCAGGGCGCCCAGCGAGACCACCATCATGAACGGGAAGGAGAGCCAGCCGTTGGTGGTCAGCACCGCCAGGAACGAGGTCAGCGGCGCGTCGAACCAGGCGATCGGCGGGCCGCCGAAGAGCTGCAGGACCTGGTTGACGACGCCGAACTGGCGGTGGAACATCCCCTGCCAGATCAGCGCCGTGATGTAGGTCGGCATCGCCCAGGGGAGGATCAGCACCACGCGGTAGAGCGGCCGCAGCGCCAGCCCTTTGGTGTTGAGCGCCAGCGCCAGCAGCAGCCCGAGCGTCAAGCCGATGGCGACGTTGGCGATCGTCCAGACGAGGGTGAACCCCAGCGTCCAGTAGAAGTTGGTGTAGTCGAAGACCCGCCCTTCCGGCGTCTGTTTGAAGACCCCGACGTCCGACAGGATGTCGGCGAAGTTGCCGAGCCCCACCCAGGTCTCGAAGATCGACTTATCGGTGTTGTAGACGTTGGCGTTGGTGAACGACAGCGCGATGCCGTAGAAGAAGGGGAAGAAGACCAGCACCAGCATGCCAAGGAGCGCCGGCATGGTGTAGGCATAGGCGTTGCGGTAGCGCACCAGGGCGGCCCCGGTCCTGGCGGCGAAGCCCAGCCCGACGAAGACGAGCAGCGCCAGCGACGCCAGGGCGAGCACGGTCACCGAGCGGGTGAGCCGCCCGGCGTGGGCGCCGACCTCCTCGCCGAGCGCACCCTCGTCGAGCCCCCCCTTCTCGGTGATCAGGCCGCGCGGCTCGCGGAACAGGTCGACGTCCCAGAGCGCCGGGGCGAGCGGCTCGCCGGCCGGCGCCCCGATCTCGACGAGCAGCGCCTCGGCCTTCTCCCCCTCTTCGGCGACCGCTTCCACGATCGCCTCGCCGGTGGCCCGCCGGTCGCCCGCGAGGGTCCGGCGCGCCTGGGAGGCGTAGGCCAGGAGCGCGGCGACCAGCAGCACGGCGGCGACCGCCGCGAGCAGAGCCCGCCGCTCGCCGAGCACGAAGGAGAGCGCGAAGAGGAGAAGGACCGGGACCAGACCGGCGAGGAGCGCCGGCAGGACCGGGACGCCCGGCGGATCGATCTGTGGCCGGGTCATCATCTGGACCATGCCGGCCACCTCGCCGCCGCGCTCGACCGGCGCGGCGAGCACGAGCCCGTCCGGCCGCCGCTCCAGCACGACCTCCTCGACGCGGGCCGTCTCCTCCTCCCGGTTCTCGGCCACCGCGGCGCGCAGCCGCTGGCCGACGTCGTAGAGCGGCTTCTCGTCGCGCGCCAGCCGGCGCGGCGCGGCTTTTTCACCGGTATCCCCCGCCGCCGTCGAGGCCTCCAGAAGGATCCCCTCGAACGAGACGACGCGGACCGCCGTCACCTCGGGATGGGCCTTGGCGAAGGCCGCCACAGCGCGGCGGACCGCCTCGCCCGGCTCCTCCGCCGTCTCCTCCGTGGGCTCCCCCAGATCGGCGAAGTCGTCGCCGAGCCCGTACTGCGGCTCCTCGGCGGCCTCTTCCTCCCCGCCCCCCGCCCGCTCGACCACCTCGGTAAGGGCGGAGAGCGTCACCATCGCGCGCCTCTCGGCCCGCTCGCGGCTCTCGGCGGCGCGGGCCCCGGCGAGCAGCAGGGCGGCCAGGCCGATGCCGAGGAGGACGGCGAGAGCCAGGCCGATCAGGAACCGGCGGCGGTGCGAGGGGGCCGGGGTCTCCATGGCGTCACCCCTTGAGCTTGGAGATCCTTTCGACGACCTCCTTCTGGGCGTTGTCCATCGCCGCCTTCGGCGTGGCCGTCTTCTTGACGATGGTGTTCATGGCCGTGGTCGCGGGCGACCAGACCATGGTCATCTCGGGCAGATTGGGCATCGGCACGGCGACGTCCACCTGCTGCCGGAAGGCCTTGAGGACCGGGTCGGCGGCCACCTGCCTGTCGGCGTAGACCGCCTTGTTGGCTGGCGTCTGCCGCCCTTCGAGGGCGAGGACCTTGGCGGCCGGCACGTCGGTCAGGTACTGGACGAACTGGAAGGCGGCGTCCTTGTTCTTCGACGGGGCGGCGATGTAGACCCCCTCGACCGTGATCCAGGGGCGCATCGGCTTGTTGCCCGCCTCGCTGATCCTGGGCAGCGGCGCGAGGCCGTAGTCGACGCCCTTGGCGATCTCGCCCAGGAACCAGGGGCCGGAGAAGACCATGGCCGCCTTGCCCTGGTTGAACAGCGACGTGATCAGCGCCGTCGACGGCTCGTCGGGCATGAAGCCCTGGTTCTTCCACTTCATCAGGTATTCGAGCGACTGGACGTTGGGTGCGGTGTTGAGCGTCGGCTTGCGCCCCTGGAAGACGCCGCCGCCGAAGCCGTTCATCAGCGCGGCGTGGTAGTAGAAGTCGGAGAACCAGTAGGCGAGCCCGAACTGGCCGGACTTGGCGTTGGTCAGCTTCTTGGCCATCGTCGCCAGCTCGGCCGTGGTCTTGGGCGGCGCCGGCACCAGCTTCTTGTTATAGATCAGGGTGATGACCTTGAAGTTGAGCGGCAGGCCGTAGACGTTGCCCTGGTAGGTCATGGCGTCCAGGGTGGTCTTGAGATACCGGCCCTTGACTTTGTCGTCGAGGAAGAAGTCGAGCGGCTCGACCGTGTTGCCGGCGGCGATCCAGCCGCCGAGGCGGTCTTGGGCGAAGATGAAGACGTCCGGACCCTTGCCGCGCGGCACCGCGGCGGTGATCTTGTCGGCGAACGCGTCATAGGGGACGGCGAGCGTCGTCACCTTGACGCCCTTGCCGGACCTGTTGAACTGGTCCACCACCTTCTCGAAGGCGGTCTTCTCGCCGCCGCGGTAGCCGTGCCAGACCACGATCTCCTTCTGGGCCGCCGCGAGAGCCGGGACGGCGAGCAGCAGGACGAGCATGCAGAGGATGGCTCGGAAGCTCCTGGGCCTCATGGAAGATCTCCTTTCAAAGTACGACCTCACGCCGGCGTCAACCGTTGCTCGGTGCCGGCGTCGAACAGGTGCAGGGCGTCGACCTCGACCAGCAGGCCGACTTCGGCCCCCATCTCGGGGGCGCGGTGCGGGTCGGCCTTAGCGATCAGCAAGTCGTCGCCGACCCGGCCGTGGACGATGACCTCGTGGCCGAGCGGCTCGACGAACTCGACCTTGGCGCGCAGCGGCACGGTGGCGCCGCCGCCCTCGGAACGCGACGTCTCGCGGACGTTCTCTGGCCGCAGGCCGGCCACCACCTTCAAGCCGTCGCGTCCGGCGGTGACGGCGCGCAACGGCGCCGGGACCGGCAGGCGGAAGCCCGAGGCCGCGACCACCGTGCCGCCCTCGGCGAGAGTCGCCGGTATGAAGTTCATCGGCGGCGTGCCGATGAAGCTGGCGACGAACAGGTTGGCCGGCTGCTCGTAGACCTCGAGCGGCGTCCCCACCTGCTGCAGCTTGCCGGCGCGCATGACCGCGATCCGGTTGCCCATGGTCATCGCCTCGATCTGGTCGTGGGTGACGTAGACGGTGGTGGTCCTCAAGGTCTTCTGGAGCTTCGAGATCTCGGCCCGCATCTGGACGCGCAGCTTGGCGTCGAGGTTGGACAGCGGCTCGTCGAACAGGAAGACCGACGGCTTCCTGACGATGGCGCGGCCCACCGCGACGCGCTGGCGCTGGCCGCCCGAGAGCTGCTTGGGCTTCCGGTCCAGGTACTCGGTGATGCCGAGAATCCCGGCCGCCTCCTCCACCCGGCGGTTCATCTCCTCGCGCGGCGTCTTGCGGATCTTCAGCGCGAACTCCAGGTTCTCGCGCACGGTCATGTGCGGGTAGAGCGCGTAGCTCTGGAACACCATGGCGATGTCGCGGTCCTTGGGCGGCACGTCGTTGACCGTCCGCTCCCCGATCTTGATGGTGCCGCCGGTGACCTCTTCGAGCCCGGCGATCATCCGCAACGCGGTCGACTTGCCGCAGCCGGAGGGTCCGACCAGCACCATGAACTCCTCATCCCGGATGTCGAGGTTGAGGTTCTCGATCACCGTCACCGGGCCGTAGCTCTTCTTGATGTCGATGAGCCGTACGTCTGCCATGTCGCTCCCTTCGCTAGCGGCGGGCGGCGAAGATCGCCGCGCCGCGGGGGGCCACCTGCGCCTCGATCTTCCCACCGGCGCCCCCGGCGCGCGCTACGTCGGCCTCGTTCCAGAGATCGCGCACCGGCGACTCCCCCCACTCGGCCGGCGCCTCGAAGCTCGCCGTCGCCGGCTCGGCGCCGCGGTTGACCGCGATCACCACCGCGTCGCCCGACGCCGCGTCCTGGCGCGCGAAAACCAGGAGGTCCCCCTCCGAGGAGAGGCTCCGGTGGGCGCCGCGCGACAGCGCCTGGTGGGCGCGCCGGATGGCGATCAGCTTCTTGTAGTCGGCGCGCAGCGCCTCGTCGCGCGGCCGCCCCGCGCCGGGCTGGATGCGGCGGTCCCCCCAGGGCATGTCGCTGCGGTTGTCCGGCCAGTCGCCGCCGGGCCGGGCCACCTCCTCGCCGTAATAGATCATCGGCACGCCGGGCGCGGTCAGCTGCAGCAGCGCCGCGAGACGGAAGAGCTGCTTGTCCCCCGCGAGCAGCGACAGCGCCCCCTGGACGTCGTGCGAGGAGAGGTAGGGGGACAGCAGGTAGCCGGGACGGACCTTCTCGCGCGACAGGAGGTAGCGGTCGAACGCCACGGTCCGGCCGCGCCCCTGGAGAAACGACAGGACGTTGCCCTGGAACGAGAAGTCGAAGCCGGCGTCCATCTCGTCGCCTTCGAACCAGGGATCGAGCGATCTCGCGTCTCCCCCCCAGACCTCGCCGATCAGGAAGAAGTCCTCCCCCAGCCGCTCGGTGATGCGGCGGCGGTGCTCCTTCCAGAAGTCGTGGCCGACGTGCTTGACCGTGTCGAGCCGGAAGCCGTCGAGGCCGATCCGCCCGGCGAGCGCCAGGTGGGCGTTCAGCAGGTAGTCCGCCACCTCGGGCTGCTCGGTCCTGAAGTCGGGCAGCCCCGAGACGCACTGCGTCAGGTCGTCGTTGCCACAGGCGCCCTGGGATTCGATGCGCAGCCAGGCGCGGGTCCTCGGGTCCTGGAGGTATCTGGAGTCGTAGCCGGCGTGGTTGTAGACCACGTCGAGCAGCACCTCGATGCCGCGCGCGTGCGCGTCGTCGACCAGGGCTTTGAGCTCCTCCTCGGTGCCGAAGCGCGGGTCGAGACGGGTGAAGTCGTCGGCCCAGTAGCCGTGGTAGCCCCAGTCGGGGAAGCCGGCGCCGGTGACGAAGCCGTCGACGTTGTCCACCACGGGGGTGATCCAGATCGCGGTGGCGCCCAGGTCGGCGATCTCGTCGAGCTGCTGCCGCAATCCCGCCAGGTCGCCGCCGTGGAAGGTCCCCTTGGCGTTGCGCTGCACCCCCTGGTTGTTGCGGTCGTCGCCGTCGGCGAAGCGGTCGACGATGACGAAATAGAGGACGGCGTCGGCCCACCGCTCGTGCGGCGTGACCGAAACCGGGACTTGGCTGGCGCCTGTCGCCTGCGGGGCCGACGCCGGAGCGGGGACGCCGCTGCCGCCGCAGGCCGCGAGCCACGACAGGAGGAGCAGGGCAAAGACTGGACTGGACTTCCTGAGCGCCGGGAGAGAGACCCTGTCCGGCCTGGGCAAGAGAGACCGCACCGCCACCTCCCCCCAAGGGTACTCCGGGATGTTCACGGGGACCCTGTCGAAGGATCGATTCTAGGGAGCGGTTGACATCGGTGTCAATCATGGGTGACGAGGCGCGGGCGCCGCCTAAGTCGCTGATTTGCGGGGGTGATCCGATTTTTCGTACCGGCGTGCACAGGTTGGGGGTTGGACAGGCATGTGAAACACCGGTGAAACAGCGGTTGATGTAGAGGGCGGAGGGGGCCGGGGGTGGGGCCAAGGGGTGAGGCCATGGCACGGAACGTGTTACGTTTCGCCCCTGGACCGCCCCTGCGGGCCGCCAGGTCCGGATCTCGGAGGGTCTCTCTCGGAAGGAGGTGCGCATGCCCAGCCGCATCGGGCTCATGGGATTGGGACGGGTCGGGAGGAATCTCTTCCGCATCCTTTACAACAACGACGACCTGCGGATCGTGGCGATCAGCGACGTCGCCGATCATGCCGCTCTCGCCTATCTGCTGCGTTTCGACACCCTCCTCGGCCGTTTCCCGGACGAGGTCAGCCTGCGCGACGGGCACCTCTACGTGGCCGGGCGCCAGATCCAGATGCTCTCCGGCGAGACGCCCGGGGAGGTGAACTGGGGCGAGCTCGGGGTCGACACCGTGATCGAGGCCACGGCCCGCTTCCGTACCCGCGAGGAGGTGCAGCGCCACCTCGACGCCGGGGCCAAGCACGTGATCCTCTGCACCCGCACCACCGAGCCGCCGGACATCACCGTGGTGATGGGGGTCAACGACGACGACCTCCGCCCCGGGCACCGCATGATCTCCAACGCCTCGGACACCGCCCACGCCGCGGCGCCGGTGCTCAAGATCCTCGCCGAGGCCTTCGGCATCCAGCGGGCGTTCCTCACCACCGTCCACGCCTACACCAACCAGCAGCGGCTGGCCGATGTCCCCGCCGAAGACCCGCGCAGCGGCCGGGCGGCGGCGGAGAACATCATCCCGCAGGAGACCAACGCCGCCGAGGTGATCATGGAGCTGCTGCCCGAGCTCCAGGGGAAGCTCACCGGCCACTCGGTCAACGTGCCGGTCGCCAACGGCTCGGTGGTCGACCTCGTCTGCTGGCACGAGCGTCCGGTCACCGTAGAGGCGATCAACGAGGTGATCCGCACCGCCGCCGGCTCGCAACGCTGGAAAGGCATCCTGGAGTATGAGGACGACCCGATCGTCTCCTCCGACGTCCTGCACAGCGAGAGCTCGGGGATCTTCGACAGCCTGGCCACCATGGTGCTCGGCGACAAGGTCTCCAAGACCCTCTGCTGGTTCAACAACGGCTGGGGCTACGCCCACCGCGTGGTCGACCTGCTCCGGCATCTCGAACAGCTCGACAACAGCGGCAAGGAGGTGTCCTGATGGCCATCCGGGTCGGGATCAACGGGTTCGGCCGCATCGGCCGCAGCGTCTACCGCATACTCTAGGACCGGAAGGACATCGAGGTCGTGGCGATCAACGACCTCTACGAGAACGAGCAGCTCGCCTACCTCCTGAAGTGGGACACGCTGATGCGCGAGTTCCCCAAGGAGGTCACGACCGACGCCGACCACCTGTACGTCGACGGCAAGAAGATCGTCATGACCGCCGAGAAGGACCCGTCGCGCATCCCCTGGGGTCCACTCGGGGTGGACATCGTCATCGAGTCGACCGGCGTCCACACCAAGAAGGAGGCGATCGCCAAACACCTGGCCGGCGGCGCCAAGAAGGTGATCCTCACCGTGCCGGCCAAGGACGAGATCGACGCCACCATCGTCATGGGGGTCAATGACGACCTCCTGAAGCCAGAGCACAAGCTGGTGTCGAACGCCTCCTGCACCACCAACTGCCTGGCGCCGGTCGCCAAGGTCCTCCACGAGCGCTTCGGCATCGAGGAGGGCTTCATCACCACCGTCCACGCCTACACCAACGACCAGCGGCTGGCCGACGTGCCGCACAAGGACTTCCGCAGGAGCCGCGCGGCGGCCGAGAACATCATCCCGACGACCACCGGCGCCGCCCGCGCCGTCGGCCAGGTGCTGCCCGACCTCAAGGGCAAGCTGGACGGCATGGCGATGCGCGTGCCGGTGCCGGACGGCTCGATCGTCGACCTGGTCTGCCGCTTCAAGGCGAGCCCGTCGGTCGCGGAGATCAACGCCGCGGTCCGCGAGGCGGCGGCGGGGCCGCTCAAGGAGATCATCGAGTACAGCGAGGTGCCGCTGGTCTCCTCGGACATCATCGGCAACTCGCACTCGGCGATCTTCGACGCCCTGTCCACCCGCTCGGCAAGCGACGGCTACGCCAAGGTGGTCGCCTGGTACGACAACGAGTGGGGCTACTCGAACCGGGTCGTCGACCTGATCGACAAGCTGGCGGAGGTGGGATACTAAACCAATCCTCAAGGAGACACCGCCATGATCTGTCCCGAATGCGGCAGCGAGTATCGTGAAGGGTTCTTCCAGTGCGTCGACTGCGAAATCCCTCTGGTCGAGGGTACGGCTGAGGACCTGGTCCATGAGCCTCCGCCCGAGCTCGAGCTGGTGACGGTGATGGAGACCGGTGATCCGGCTTTGCTGGCCTTCGCGGAGTCGCTGCTCGTCGAGGCGCAGATCCCCTACACGAAACGGGGAGAGCAGTTGCAGGACCTGTTCGCCTTCGGCCGCCTGGGCACGGGTTACAACCCGATCTCCGGTCCGGCCGAGGTCCAGGTCCCGCGCGAGCACGAGGAGGCGGCGAGGGAGATCCTGGCCTCTGCCAGCGAGGCTCCTCCCGTACAAGAAGAAGAGGACGGGGAGTAGCTCCGCCCGCGATGCACCTCACCTCTCGGGGTACGGACACCGGGCGGCACATGACTTGCTGAACCGGATCTCATGGCAAGACGAGTAGGTATCCTGACCGGCGGCGGCGACGTCCCGGGTCTCAACTCGGCGATCAAGACCTTCGTCGTGCGGATGGAAAAAGAGGGCTACGAGGTCGTCGGCCTGCGCCGCGGCTGGGCCGCCCTCCTCAACATCGTCCCCTATACCGACCCCCAGAACGACGAGTGGCTGGTGCCCCTCAACCGCTTCGGCACGCGCACCATCGACCGCAGCGGCGGCACCGTCCTCCACAGCTCGCGGATCAACCCGGCGATCACCAAGCCGGGGGCCGTCCCCGAGCACCTCCAAGGCCGGACCTTCCCCATCGTGGACGACGGCCGGCTCGACCTCACCGCGGCCGCCCTGGAGACCCTGGAGTTCCTGAAGCTCGACAGCCTGGTCGCGATCGGCGGCGACGGCACCCTCTCCTTCGCCCGCCGTCTGCACCTGGAAGGGGCCAAGGTCATCGGCCTGCCGAAGACCATGGACAACGACGTCTACGGCACCGACTACTGCATCGGCTTCTCGACCGCGGTCACCCGTTCGGTCAACTTCATCAGCGACCTGCGCACGGTCGCCGGCTCGCACGAGCGCTACCTGGTGGTCGAGCTGTTCGGCCGCAACTCGGGCGAGACCTGCCTGCTCTCTTCCTATCTCGCGGGCGTCGACCGGGCGTTGATCGCCGAAGTGCCGTTCGACACCGAGGCCGTGGTCGCGTTGATGGCCGAGGACAAGCGGTCCAACCCCAGCAACTACGCGGTCGCCGCAATCTCCGAGGGGGCCTACCCCGTCGGCGGCGAGCCCTTCGAGACGGGCGAGGGGGACGCGGTCGGCAACCGCGAGCTCGGCGGCGTCGGCCGCTACCTGCGCGAAGCCCTGCAGAAGAGCACGGGCGACCGGGTGATCTACCAGCGGCTCGGCTACCTGATGCGCTCCGGCCCCCCGGACTCGCTCGACCGGCTGGTCGCCAACAACTTCGCCAACCTCGCCGCCGACCTGATCCTGGCGGACAAGGCCGGCCGGCTGGTGGCGATCGAGGGCGGCCGGTACGCCACGCAGCCGATCGAGGTCGTCGGCGAAGGGGTCCGGCGGGTCGCCGTGGACCGCTTCTACGACCGCGAGCGCTACCGCCCCAACATCACCGGCGTCATGGGGCTGCCGATGTTCCTCTGCTAGCAAGCGCCCCCTTCAACGCCGGCTCCAGCTTGACCGCGTGGCTCGAGCCGGCGACGGCGAAGACCCGCTCCCCTTTCCGCGCCAGGTCCACGATCACCCGCGCGAAGTGCTCGTCGCGGACGGCGTTGGAGTCCCGGGCGAGGTCGGCCAGGTAGCCGGGCAGGCCGTAGGCGTCCGACGTGTCGCGCCAGTCGGGCAGGCGGGCGAAGTCGCGGCGCCACATCTCGTCGACAGCCGCGACGCTCGGCAACGTCCCTTCGAGACCGGGAAGCTGGGTGCGGCTCGCCCGGAACTCCTCGATCCACGCGTCCGGGTCCTGAGGCCTGCCGTGCCGCAGGTTGCTGAAGTAAGGACGCAGCACGTAGAAGAGAGCCACCCGCTCCTTGGGGTGCTTCTCCAGCATCAGGGCGACCTCGGTCTCGCGGGGCGGCTCCCAGGTGTAGACCGGCACGCCGTCGCGGCGGGCCAGGGCGTTGGCCTCCCCCGCTTCGCCGTAGGCCTCCACCGGGTCCTGCACCCTGTCGATCAGGAATCCCAACCGCCCTTCGACCAGCGCCACCGTCGGCCGGAACGTCCGCCAGCGACGCCGGATGTCGGCGATCTGGGGGTCCGCCGGGTCCTTGGTGTGGGAGGCGCCGTAGAGCAGCGCCCCACCCCCGCCATACTCGACCTCGACGACATAGGGCCGGGGGAAGGTGGCGTGCACGGCCTCGTATTGCTCCTGGGTGAGGACCGGAGCCGGCAGATCGACGTTGCCGTAGGCGGTGTAGTAGGCGGGCGAGCGCCAGGTGAAGCGCCAGGCGAGCAGGAAGAGGACGAACAGGGCGGCGCTCAGCGCGAGCAGGATATGGCGGATCGGTCGTCTCATGAGGTCTCCTGGTGGGCTGCGGTATGCTCCGGGCCTTCGAGAAGAACGCCATGGCCCGTCAGACATCCTCACATACGGAGTGGGCGGCTCTCGCCTTCACGGGGCTGTTCCCGACCCTCGCCACCTGGCTCTACTTCGTCGCCCTGCCGGCGAGCGGCTGGTCGCAGCCGGCGTTCGCGGCGACCAAGCTGCTGCAGTTCGCCTTCCCCCTGGTCTGGACCTGGGGCATCGAGCGCGATCCGGTCCGCCCGGGCCGGTTCCGGATGGCGGGCCTGGGGTTGGGGCTGCTGTCGGGGCTGGCGATTGTGGCGCTGCAGGCCGCCGGCTACTCGCTGCTTCTGGCGGGGACGCCGCTGATTCGGGGAGCGCGGACGGTGATCGGGGAGAAGCTCGCGGCGTTCGGGATCGACACGCCGGCCGGATTCCTGCTGCTCGCCCTCTTCTACTCGGCGGTCCACTCGCTGCTCGAGGAATACTACTGGCGCTGGTTCCTCTTCGGCCGCCTGCGCCGCCGCATGCCGGCCGCCGCGGCGATCGCGGCGTCGGCTCTCGCCTTCACCGCGCACCACGTCCTGGTGATCGGCGAGTTCGCCGGCGGCTACGGCCCGCTGACCTGGCTGTTCGCGCTGACGGTGACCGCCGCCGGTATCTTCTGGGCCTGGCTCTACGAGCGGACGGGGACTCTCGGCGGTCCCTGGCTCAGCCATGCCCTGGCCGACGCGGGATTGATGGGGATCGGCTACGGGTTGTGGCGGGGGTGAGGAGGACTTCTCACCCCCGCGTCCGGGCCTTACCGCAGCTCGGCGACTTCGATGCCGGCCGCCGTCTTCTGCAGGACGACGGTCATCTTCGAGCCGGTCTTGGCAACGGCGAAGAGCTGCGACACCGGGACGAAGTTGCGCTGCCGCCAGGGCTTCGCCTTCCCGTCCTCGGTGACCACGAAGATGCTCTCGTGAGTCGGGCTGTTGAC
Source organism: Thermoanaerobaculia bacterium (assembly GCA_046714475.1). GTDB lineage: Bacteria > Acidobacteriota > Thermoanaerobaculia > Multivoradales > UBA5704 > DASPJI01. The sequence goes on along the minus strand of JBKKAU010000359.1, from coordinate 4,678 downwards.
CGTCGCCAGGAGCGAGTTGGCCTCGACGAACTGCGGCGCCTGCTCGTCCGTCAGGTGCTTCGGTGGGAAGACCACGACTCGGTAGGGTCCGGGGAGCCCGACCTCGCACTCCGACTCGTGCCGGTTGTCGCCGGAACGGGCCAGCTGCTCGGCCCCTTCCATGATGCACTCACCCAGTGTCGTCGCGGGATTGGAAGCACCGCATCCGGCCATCAGAAACGCCAGAGCCAGCACCACCGTTATAAAGGATCTCAGGACCATGTACAGCCTCCTTCCGGGTAGCTATGAACGCTGACGGGGCACAAGCACCCGTCACGAAAAGCCGTTCGGCTCCTTGGAGCCCGTCGCCCGCCCTTCACGGAAAGTCCTGGTAAGTGGGGCTCCGCCCATCCAGCAACCTCTTGGGAATCCCAGGTTCAGAGTACGCCTGTTCCATCGACCCGTCAATTACGCACCCCTTCATCTACAAAGGGGGCACGGGGGAGGGGATCAGGAGCCGGGGGGCTCAGCGGCGCGGCGGGGCGCAGCGCAGGCGGATCTTGTCGTCGTCCATGACGTAGCAGAAGTTGCCTTCGCCGTCGACGGCGAGCCCTTCGACCTTGGCCTCGTCGCCCAGGTCGCCGACCGGCTCGGCGCGGACCTCGGCGGCCCCTCCGGCATTGCCGGCATGGCTGGCATGACCGGGCTCGGGCAGCAGGACCCGGTGGTGCCGCGACCGCGCCCTCTGCCCTTCCGGGTGGTCCTGGAGCACGACGCTCTCCTCCGGGTCGCTGTCGAGGTTGCCAGTGATGAGGTGGATCGCGTCGCCGAGCTCTTCGAGGGCTCGCACGCCCCGGGGCTCTGCGGCGCTGCCGAGGTCGGCGAGCACCCAGACGGCGCGCGCCTCGGGTCCTTCGGGCCCGTCGTCGAAGAGCCGCTCGATCCCTTCGACTTCGACGAGCAGGGGGTGGCCGTCGCGGGTCACCGGGTAGCGCAGACCGAGCAGCAGGTTGCCCGAGGGGCGGAAGGCGACGCCCTCGATGTTGACCGGCCGGTCGTTCTTGTGGACGCGCGAGGCCCACCTCTTGCCCTTGTCCTTCCCCTGCTTGCGCACGTCGCGGACGTAACACTTCGCCTCCTGTTTGCCTTGACCGATCAGGTCCAGGCCGGCGTCGCTCAGGGCGTCGTTGACCAGGCGGTGGAGCTTGAAACGGCCGCGGGCGACCTCCAGCGCGATCGGCGACTCGTCGAGCCGGCCCTGGAGGCCCGACTCGTCGAAGCGGGCGACGAACTGGCGGCGGGAGCGCAGCGGCCCGGGCTTGGGGCCGAAGTGCGAGCCGAAGACGTAGACCATGCCGCCGCGGCGGGCCATGGCCTCGGAGTCCTCGGTCTTTTGAGAGCCGGTGGCGCGGACGTTGGCGAGCCGGCAGTACTCCCAGTCGTCCGAGCCCACGGACCGGCCGAGCGCCCCCAGGGCCTCCTGGATGGGATCCTCGTCGGCGCAGGTCCAGAAGCCGAGGTCCCAGCCATGGGCATCGAGCACCGCGCGGTTCTCGATGGCGAGCAGCGCCGAGGCCTCGTTGGCCGGACAGTCGATCACGATCTCACGCATACGGCACGACTCTAGCAGGGTATGTGCCCCGCGGTGCACCCGCGATGAGATGAGACGTTTCCTCAAACCTCTGCTCCTGGTCCTCGTGGCCCTCCTGGCCCTCCTCTACCCGCTCTACCTCGGGGTGGGCAACTGGCTGCTGCGCTCGGGCGAGCTCGAACGGCGGCTGAACCGCCGGCCGCACCGCCTGTGGATCGACTACGCCTCGGCCTGGACGGTCTGGCCCGGGGTGGTCCACGTCCAGGGCTTTCAGATCCGCAACCAGACCCGCGCCGTGCAGTGGTGGCTGGCGATCGACCGCGGCACGATCGAGATCGACCTGCTGAAGCTCCGGGACCGGCAGTTCGAGACCGAGCGGGTGTCGGGGACGGGGGTCGCCTTCCGGCTGCGCCGGCGGGCCGACCAGCCGGTGCGCCGCTCGGTCACCCGGTCGGGGCTCGAGCCGCCGATCCCGGGGCTCTCCAACCCTCCCGCCGTGCCGCCGGAGAAGGCCTATCCGCCCCAGCCGCAACGCCGCCGGCGCGACCCCTGGCGCATCCACCTGCAGGGTATGGACCTCGCCGGGGTGCGCGAGGTCTGGATCGAGGAGTACCGCTTCGCCGGCGAGGCCCGCGCCGCCGGCGACTTCGACCTGAAGATCGGCGAGAGCTTCGAGCTTCCGGCCGCCTGGCTCGAGGTGTTCTCCGGGGACCTGAGCCTGGGCGCCGGAAAGAACGTGGTACCGGTTCTCGCCAGCGTCAAAGGCCGGGTGAACGCACGGATCGAGCCCTACGCCCCCTCGCGGCACCGCGGCTGGGACACGCTGCGCTTCGTCAGCGGCCGGGCCGAGGTCCGCGGCAAGGCGCACAGCTTCGAGCTGCTGAAGCTTTATGTCAAAAAGGCCCGCTGGATCGACGTCGAAGGCGGCGGCGGCCCCCTGTCCGTCGACCTGCGGATGCAGCGCGGCCGGCTCGCGGCCGGCAGCCACCTGGAGGCGGAGCCCGAACGTCTGGCGGTGTCGCTGCTCGACTACCGGGTGGAGGGCTCGGGAAAGGCCCGCTGGGAGGTGGCGGCCCCCGGTGGCGATGGCGACGATGGGGACGACGGCGAGGAGCGGGAGGGACGGCTCGCCCTCTCTTTCGACGACTTCCGCATCCAGCGGCGCGGCTACGGCAGGCCGCACGTCCGGGGGGAGGGGCTGGAGATCGGGGTGGTGAGCCCGGAGCCGCGGCTCCTCGGCGCGCGCGACCTCTTCTCGCCGCGCACCCTGTCCGTCGAGCTGCCGCGGGCCGAGGTGCCGGACCTCACCTTCTACAACGCCTATCTGCCTCCCAAGGCGGGCCTGGCGCTGACCGACGGCTCCGGCCGGATGAGCGCCCGCTTCCGCGCCGCCGCCCCGGACTGGACCGGGTCGGGGGAGGTCCGCCTGCGCGCCTCGCGGGTCGGCGCGCGCTTCGAGGACCGGCGGCTGCGCGGCGACCTCGACCTCCGGACGCAGATGCGCCAGGTCGACCTCCAGGGGAAGCGCTTCGACGTCTCGGGCACCAGCCTAGAGCTGACCCGGGTCACTGTTCAGGGCGGGCCGGACCTGCCCGGCGGCGGCGATCCCTGGTGGGCGCGGGTCCACCTCGACCGCGCCCTGCTGACGCCTGGGGAACCGGTCTTCCTGCGCACCCAGGTCGAGAGCACCCTCTCCGACGCCCGGCCGGTCTTCGCGCTGCTCGCACCCGAGAGCCGGGGCCGCCACGGCAAGATATTGCGCTGGGTCGACCAACTGCTCGACCTGCGCGGCATCGGCGCGACCGCCGGGGTGGTGGTGGGTGACCAGCTCGTCCAGATCGACCCCCTGGCGATCGCGGGCGACAACGCGCTGGTCCAGGCGCGGCTGCGCTTCGAGGAGGGGGACCGGCAGGCCGTCCTCTACGCGAGCTACGGCCGCTGGGACGTCGGGCTGGAGGTCGACGGGCAGGAGCGGGACTGGAAGATCCTGCGCCCGAAGCGGTGGTACCAGAACCACCCGGGGCTCGACGCGCGTACCTCCGGACGCGCGGCGAAGTGACCGCCGCGGGAGGTCCGACATGAAGAAGTGGTCCCGTCTCCTAGTCCTCTCCACCTTCGCCCTGGCGTCGACCGCCGGGGTGCGTGAAGGCGCCGCCGGCCCCGAGGGCGGCCCGGTGATCCTGGAGCTGTTCACGTCCCAGGGGTGCTCGAGTTGCCCGCCGGCCGACCGGCTGCTCTCCAGGCTCGACCGCGACCCGAAGCTCGCCGGGCGGGTGATCCCGCTCTCGTTCCACGTCGACTACTGGGACTCCATCGGCTGGAAGGACCCGTTCTCCTCGCCGCGCTGGTCGGACCGGCAGCGCTCCTACGCCCGCGCCTTCCGGAGCGGCCGCATCTACACGCCGCAGGCGGTGGTCGACGGCCGCCTGGAGTGCATCGGCTCGCGCGAGGACCTGGTCCGGCACCGGCTCGAAAAGGCCCTGGCGGCCGAGCCCGCCGGCCGGGTGACGCTCGCCGCGACGCCGGCCGGCGGGCGTGTCCAGGTGAAGGTCGGCGCCAAGCTGGCGCGTGCGGCCGGGAAGGGAGACCTCGACGTCTGGGTGGCGCTGGTCGAGACCGGACTGACGACACCGGTCGGGGCGGGGGAGAACGCCTCGCGGACGTTGAAGAACGACAACGTGGTGCGCCGGCTGGAAAGGGCCTTCACCCTCCCGGGCGCCGCCGGCGCCGCGCGCTCCGGCGAGCTGGCGCTGGGCCTCGACAAACGCTGGAACCCGAAGAACCTCCGCGTCGTCGCCTTCCTCCAGGACCCCGCGACCATGGCCATCCACGGCGCCGCGGCCCCTGTCCAGCTCTAGACCGAAGCTTCCAGAGCCACGCGCGAACGCGGGGCCGCCGTGGCCCTCCAGAGGGCCGGGCCTCCCGTCCGGAGGGCCGCCGTGGCCCCATCGAGGGCGGCCGCAGCCCTCTAGAGGGCCGGAGTCCCCCTCCAGGGGGCCATGGCGGCCCCGCGCAGGGCGGCCGTAGCCCTCCAGAGGGCCAGGGCTCCCCTCCCGGGGGCCACGGTGGCCCCGCGGAGGGCCGGCATGGCCCCGCGGGGGGCGGTCG
>JBKKAU010000358.1:0-2280 GCA_046714475.1 Thermoanaerobaculia bacterium | reverse complement strand
CGGACCGGGGGGCCTGCGCCCCCAGCGCGCGCCGTTCGCGGGGGCGGGCCCGGGCCCCCCCCCGCGACAGCAGGCTCGCCAGGTGGGCCACGTCGTTGATCGCCCGGATGCGCTCGACCAGCAAGGTGAGGATCTGGCGCGCGTCATATTGCTCGCGGAAGAACCGCCGGTCGATGCTGTCGAGCAGCGTGGCGCGGTAGCGCAGGGCCGCGCCGCCGACCAGCGCCGCCGAGACCAGAAGCAGCATCTGGCTGCCGGAGAAGATCTGAGACAGTTGCTGCGCCCTGTGGTTGTAGAGATAGATGACGATCGCCACCAGAGGCACGGTCGCGAGGCTGAGCGCGGTATAACGAGCGAGCGCGTAATGCAGGGCCTTGCGGGCGATCAGCTTGACGTCGAGCACGTGGTGGACCAGGACGGCGTAACCGGTGGTGAACGGCACTGAAGAGAAGCAAAGGAAGGGTATGGCGTAGAACGGCAACATTTCCGGCCGGAACATGAACTTTTCGAGCGGCGGGACGAGGAACATCAGCAGGAGGAAGAGGAAGAACGGCACCAGGCCCGCGAGCCCGAGCACGAAGACCCGCGCCCGGCGCCGCTCCTCGCCGCCCGCCGCCCGCGCCCGGAGCAGCATGAAGACGAGCGCGGCCGTGGTCAGCGGCAGGACGACTGCGTAGTAGCCGTAGCTCGGCTTGTCCGGCGCGGAATCGATCAAGAGCGATCCGGAGGGTGCCTGGGCCAGGTTGCGGATCAGCAGCCCGAGCCACCAGGCGGACAGCACGAAACCGGCGGCGAGCGAGATCCTGGCCCCCCAGGTGAGCAGCCGCCGGGTCTTGAAGGAGAGGGGAGCGCCCGGGAACTCGGCGGTGAACCGCCAGAGGAAGTAGGGAAGGAACGCGTCGACATGCAGACTGCTCAGCCAGAGCGCCGGCAGCCCCATCCCCTGCCAGTCGCTCTCGATCAGCCGCAGCAGATGGCGGTTCGAAAACGTGGTGGCGAGCAGGAGAAAGGCGGTCCCGAGATGGACAGCCCTGACATCTCCGCGTCCTCCCACGAGGAACAGCAGCCCGCCGAGCGTGAAGGCGAAGAACGGCAGCAGCAGAGTCAGACGGGGGAGGATCGTGGCACCGCCGGCCTGGGCGGCTTCGGCCTGCGCTCCCCAGAAGATCCCGAACAGGGCCGTCGCCAGCTTCAGGCCGGCGGCGGCCCAGAGCAGGCGCACCCACAGATCGTGCCGTGACATCGGGATACGCCTGCTCGTCCTTACTTCTCAGGGTCCGGGATTGGGGGCCGGGCAGTGCGGACAGGGGGAGGTGTCCTCGACCTCCGTGTACGCCGTCCTGGCGTCGCCGCCGTCGATCTTGTCCTTGCCCTGGTCCTTGGCCAGCTTGGCCGCGACCTTGCCGATCTTCTTGACCTGCTTCTGGATTTCCTTGCCTTCCGGCTGATCCCAGATCTCGATCGGTGTGGTCGGCACGCCGTCCTTCTTCTTCACGATCCAATCAAAGTACCGCGTGCGCAGCGCCGTCTCGGCCTCGGCGGAGAGAGTCGTTCCCTCGGCACCCTCCCGGACCAACTGGATGATCTGCTGCATGATCTCGTCCTGATTCACCTGGAATCCTCCCGTAAAGCAATACAGGTTGAGAACCGCTCGGCCCGGAGCTGCGGCCGGCTGTCGATGAAACCGGATCTGATACCAAGAACGAAAAAACCTCGAGAGCCCCCTCAGTCTATCCCGGAGTCACGGGGCAGTGCGGACATTCCGAGCTCGCTTCGACCCCCTCGCAGGCGGTCAGGCACTCGTCGGCCCCGATCGTCAGGTGGCTGGCGGTCTGCGCCAGCTCCGCCGCCGCCGCGCCAATCTCCTGGAACTTCCCCTGGAGCAGGAGACCTGTCGCCGTCTCCCAGATCTCCTGCGGGCTATCGAGACCGGGCTTCGCCTCGACGATCCAATCGAAATAGCGCTCCCGCAGCACGCTGATGGCGGCGAGAGAGGCCGGCATCGCGGCGCCTGCTCCGAAGAGCGCAAGGATCTGTAGCATGATCAGCTCCTGGCTGGGCATGGGGATCTCCTCTCGAGAGTTGGAAAAGAACACCGGTGCACAACGATCACAAGGATCATGGTCGCGCTTGTGAATTGTGCGATGACGAAGATATTTTACTTATCAGAGAGGAGAAGTGTCAAGTTACGGAAATCGGGATAGGGGTGGCCGGGAAGAGTCCCGGCCATCCCCTCCCACACAACCGGACGTGCGGGTCCGCATCCGGCGATTCAGAGAG
>JBKKAU010000357.1:0-2097 GCA_046714475.1 Thermoanaerobaculia bacterium | reverse complement strand
GGGTGCCCGGAGTACCGGCCCGGAAGTAGAGGCCGACCCCGCCGGCCGCCTCCCGGTTCTCGGGCGTGTCGTTGACCACCACGCAGTTCCCGTAGCCCATTGCTTCTACGAGCGCCGGGTGCGTACCGCCTACGTCCGTGGCGTGGATGTAAGCCAGGGCCTGGGACAGGAGCTCGCGGTAGCCCTCGCCGTAGATGGCTCCGGGGAAGAGGATGCGCGGGTCGGCCCCCCGGGTGAACCCGGCGATGAAGTCCCCGGCGTAGGGCGCGCCGCCGACCATGACCAGGGGGAGGTCGCCGCCGACCGAGCGGTAGGCCTCCGCCACCCGGTGCGGGTTGTTCTCCGGCTCGAAGCGGCTGACGTAGAGGAAGAAGCGCCGGCTGGTGAGACCCAGGCGCGCGAGCACGCCGTTCTCGCCGTTCTCGCCGTCCTCAGCGGGCGGGCGCGGGTCGACGCCGTAGGCGATCGGCACCGACTCGGCGCCGTAGCGGTCGAGGTAGTGGCGGCGGATCACCTCGGCGTCGGTGACCAGCTCGTCCGGCAGCACGCAGGCGAGCCGCTCGGAGAGGGCGTAGACGGCGCGGCCGAAAGGCCCCCACTTGCGGCGCCGCTTCTCGATGCCGTCGACGTGCAGGGCGACCGGCACCCCGGCCGTGCGGAGCAGCGGCACGAACAGGGCGTTCGCCGAGTTGACGACCAGCGCGGCGTCATAGCCCGCAGCCGCGGCGTGGAAGCAGGAGAGCAGGGTGTGGACCGGCGTGTCGAGGTGCTTGGTCGGCACCGTCGGCAGGACCACCAGGTCGACGCCCCGGTAGGACGTGAGGGTACGCGGCGTCGAGTGGGACCGGCAGTAGACGGTCACCCGGAAGCCGCGGTCGAGGAGGCGGACGGCGAGCTCCTCCATCAGGGTCTCGTAGCCGCCGTAGCGGGCCGGGATGCCGCGGCTGCCGATCAGGGCGACGGAGGGCGGCCTCACAGGGGCTCCCCCTGGCGGTGGAACCAGCGGTCGATCTCGGCGGGCGGCCGGGTCCGCCGTCCCTGGATGATCCGCCGGCGGCGGAGGACGTCGCGGCGGTTGCGCCACAGCCAGGCGTAGGCGGCGAGGGAGGAGCGCTCGCGGAGCAGGGCGTAGCCCAGCGCGGCGAGGTCGCGGACGAGCGTCGGGACCAGGGTGCGCAGGAGGTTGCCGCCGGTCTGGTGGTAGAGCCGCAGGAGATAGCGGTTCTTGAGCGAGTGGTAATTCATCTCGGCCGGCATGGCGGACCGCCGCTCGGGGAGGTTCCAGCGGCGGTGCTCGGCCACGGCGGCCGGCTCGTAGAGCACCTCCCAGCCGCGCTCGCGCAGGCGGAAGGCGAGCTCGGCGTCCTCGCGGAAGCTGTGGAACCGCGGATCGAAGACCTCGCCGTCGACCGCCACGTCCAGGAGCGCCGCGCGGCGGAAGAGGGTCGCCGCGCCGGTGCCGCCGAACACCCGCTCGGGCGCCGACCACTGCCCGCGGTCGACCTCGCCCGAGCCGCGGTCGAGATGCCGCCAGCTCGAAATCAGGTGCATGCCGCAGGCGTCGAGGAGCCGGGGCTCGCCATCCCGGGAGAAGCGGACCAGGCGGCCGGTCACCGCCCCGACCTGGAGGTCCGGATGGGCGTGGACGCGGTTGAGGAGGCGCGTGACGTAGTCGGCCCCCAGCCGGACGTCGGCGTTGAGAGTCATCACCCAGGAAGCGACGGTGCGGGAGAACGCGGTGTTCATCCCGCCCGCGAAGCCGGCGTTCTCGGCGAGGCCGATCGCCTGGAATGGGATGTCGCGCAAGCGATCCGCGGCCTCCCGCCGTGCCACCTCCAAGCTGTCGTCACCGCTCGCGCAATCGACCACCACCACCTCCAGGGGGCGGTGACGCAACCCGGCGATCGCCTCGAAGCAGCCCGGCAGGTCCGCCGCCGAGTCGTAGGTGACGATGCAGAGCGCAACGAGGGGTGGTGGTGCCTCCCCCCCTGGGTGGGGGGATGGTAGGGAGAGGGGGAGGTCAGGTGGGGGGCTTTTCTTTTCGTGGCTCAGCGTCTCAGCGGCTCGAGCCGCTGACAAAGAACCCCCCTCCTGACC
>JBKKAU010000356.1:0-6185 GCA_046714475.1 Thermoanaerobaculia bacterium | reverse complement strand
CGAGGCCTTCCTTGGCGTCCTGGCTCTCGAAGAGCTGCTGCTGGAGCTCGCGCTCGATGGCGAGGCCGCTCTCGAACGGCACCTCGGCGCCGGACTGCACCGACCGCTTGATCCGGCCGACCGCCTTCGAGGCCTTGTTCGGCGGGCAGAACTGGCGGGCGAAGTTGTGGATCTGGTCGAGGAAGTCGTCCCCCTCGAGGATGTCGGTGATGATGCCCAGATCGCGCGCGTCCTCGAAGGAGATGAGGTTGCCGAGGGTCATCATCTCGATGGCCTTGCTCTTGCCGACGATGCGCACCAGCCGCTGCGTGCCGCCGGTGCCTGGGAGGACGCCGAGGTTGATCTCGGGGAGGCCGACCTTGCCGGCGTTCTTCTTGGCGATGCGCAGGTCGGCGGCCATGGCGATCTCGAGGCCGCCGCCGACGGTATGGCCGTTGAGCGCCGAGATGACCAGCTTGGGCGTCTGCTCCAGGCGGTTCAGGGTCTCGTTGGCGTGCAGGCAGAAGTAGTACTTGAAGTGCGGGTCGGACGTCTTCAGCATGTTGATGTTGGCGCCGGCGCAGAAGAACTTGTCGCCGCTGCCCTTGAGCACCAGGACGTAGACCTCTTTGTCGAAGCGGGCCTTGAGGATCGCCTCGTCGAGCTGGCGCATCATCTCGTGGGTATAGGTATTGGCCGGCGGGTCGTCGAGGGTGAGGTAGGCCACCCCTTCTCTGACCTCATAATGAACCAGCATGCGCTGGGCGGTAGTCGGTTCCGCAACGGTCGGCTCAGCCATCGTATTCGTCTCCCGTGAGTTGAAGGATTGAGATCGGGGGGCGGGTCTCCCCCGGCAGGCCATCCGGAGGATTCTCGCACGAGACGGGGGGGCGGTCCACCTGGGCGGAGGGAAGCCGCGTTGACGCGCCCCGGCGGGCTCCATAGACTGGTCGCGCCTTTCACATACAACTGCAACAGCGAACGGCGGCGTCTGTCCGCAAAGGAGACCGGGATGGCCGATATTCCGTATCACAGCGCGGACCGGTTCGGCAGCACCATCAACATCTGGGTATATGTCCAGACGGCGAGTGGGGAGAACAACGCCCTGGTCGCGCCGTTCTGGATTCCGAAGGGCATCTCCACCCTGGTGTGGAACCTCGTGACGCTGGGGCTGAACGAGGGGGTCTCCCCGGCGATCTTCGCCGCGGGCAGGGGGATCGAGCTCACGATCGGCCCGCTCCAGAAGATGACAGTCGTCAACCAGGGGCGCACCAGCGATACCCAATACTGGATCGCGGTCAGAAATGAGGAGGCCCCGGAGCAGGCCCTTCTCGGGTACAAGATCCACTTTGGCGGGGGTTTGAAGCTCCGCAGCGTCTTCGATCCGACGATCATCGTCGCGACCGATCCGATCGATCCTCCTCCGGGGGAAGGGGGGCCTCAGGGCCCAGGAGGGCGGTGAAGGACGGATCCTGCCGCAGCGGGTCGAACCAGGAGAAGCTGAACCAGCGGGCGCCGACGCCTCCCCGGACCGCCTTCTCGATATAGAGGAGCGCGGAGCTGCGGTCGCCCACCAGGGTATAGACGAGGGCGGCCTCGAAGGCGGCCTGCGGGTGGTCCGGGGTCAGCCTCAGGACGGTCTGCACCGACTCGACCGCCCGCTCCCGCTCGCCGAGATGGGCCAGCGCCTGGGCCTTGGCGCTGTGGAGCTGCCAGTTGGAGACCATCTCTTCGTCGCCGACCCGCTCCGCCAGGCGGCGGTAGACCCGCGCGGCCTCGTCCCGCCGGCCGAGGAGCCAAAGCGAATCGGCGAGGTTGAGCTCGATCAGGGGATTGCCGGGAGCGGCGGACAACGCGCGGCGGAACACCCGCTCGGCGTCGTCGTGGCGCTTGAGGAGCAGCAGCGCGGTCCCGAGGTTGCTCCAGTGCTCGGCGCTGCCGGTCCTGCGAGCGAGGTCGGCGTAGAGCTCGACCGACCTCGCCGGATCTCCGTCCAGCAGCTCGATCTGCGCCAGGGTCTCCAGGCCGCGCACGTTGCCGGGCGAGCGCCGGAGCAGTTGCTCCAGGTGGCCGCGGGCGGCGTCGAAGCGTCCCAGCCGGTACTCCAGGTTGGCCAGGGTCTGCAGCATCTCCCACGAGGGCTGGCGCTCCGCCGCGCGGGCGAGCAGCTCGGCCGCGGCCTCGGGTTCCCCCCGCTGCTCCGCCAGCCGCGCCTGCCGCAGGAGGAGCCCCGGCGCGCCGGGGGCCATCCTTTCAATGTCCTCGAGGAGCGCCGCGGCGTTGTCCAGGCGCCCGGCCGCGAGCGTCAGATCGAAGAGGCTGTTGAGGGGGCGTGGGTCCCCGGGAGCCAGCTCGCGGGCGCGGCGCGCGACCTCGAGCCCGCGGTCCAGGTAGCGCCGGTCTCCCGAGGTCCGGAACAGGGAGGCCGCGATGCCGGACTCCAGGGAGTAGGCTTCGAGAAAAGACGGAGCCCGGCGGCGCAGGTCCCCAAGCCGTTCCAGGATCTGTTCCGGCGGGACCGACCGGTCGTCCAAGGCCCGGCGCAGGTCGAGGAACCGGCGGTACTCCGGCTCCTCCACGGCGAGCTCGGGACCGTCGAGCCGCGTCTCGCGATCGGGGTAGGCGCGCCGGACCGCCGCCGTCACGGCCTCGGCGAAGAGGCGCGGCCGGTGGGGATGGAGGCGCAGGACCTCGGTCCACAGCACCCGGCCGTCCTCGCCCGCCAGGCGGCGGAGGGTGACGACGCAGCTCTCGGCCGTGCAGTCCGACTCGGCGGTGACGACCTCATCGGCAGCCACGGCGTGGGCGATCTGGGAAGGCGTGCCCGCAATCCCCCGCAGCAGCCCGGGATCGAGGGGCGCCACGCCCTCCAGGGCGGTCAACGCGCGGAGCGCCGCCACCTGGAGGTTGAGCGCCACCCGGGCGCGTTCGTTCTCGGCGACGCTGCCGGTCACCTGCGGCCTGGGCACCGCCACGTAGATCGTGGCCTCGGCCCGCCGCGACCTCCAGAAGAGGATGGCCAGGGCCGTGAGCAAGACCAGGACCGCCACCGCCACCCACTCGAGGAGTCGGGTCCGGCGACGGGGTAGAGGGACCGCGGTGGTCGTCGCGGTGGCGGGTCCGGAGGTCCAGAGCCCCGCGGTCTCCAGCTCCGCGAGGATCTCTCCGGCTCCCTGCCAGCGCCTGTCCGGGGCCTTGGCGAGGCAACGCTCGACGATCCGCTCCAACGCCGCGGGGACATCCGGCCGGAGGTCGCGCAACACCGGCGGCGGCTCGTGGAGAATGGCGTGGACCAGCCCTGGCTGCGCCGTGCCGCCGAAGGGGTGCCGGCCGGCCAGCATCTCGAAGAGCACGACGCCCAACGCCCAGAGGTCGGCGCGGGCGTCGGCCTCTTCGCCGCGGAGCTGCTCCGGCGCCATGTAGGCCGCCGTGCCCACAGCGACCCCCACCTCGGTCAGCGGCGCCGCACCGCTCCGGCGGGCGAGCCCGAAGTCGAGCAGCTTCACCCGGCCGTCGCGCGTCAGCATCACGTTGGAAGGCTTGAGGTCGCGGTGGACCACGCCGGCCGCGTGCGCCGCCGCCAGCGCGGAGGCGAGCTGCCCGGCGACGGCGGCGGCCTCGGGGAGGGGGAGCGGAGGCCGCTCCAGCCGCCGGTGCAGGGTCTCCCCCTCGTAGAGGGCCAGGACGAGGAAGCGCCGTCCGTCGTGCTCGCCGAGGCCGTAGAGGGTGCCGATGTTGGGGTGGTCGAGGGAGGCCGCGGCCTGGGCTTCGCGGCGAAAGCGGGCCTCCTCGCGGGCGCTGTGCGTCACCCGGGGGGCGAGGAACTTGAGCGCCACCTCGCGCTCCAGGTCCAGGTCCAGGGCGCGGTAGACGACTCCCATGCCTCCGCGGCCGAGGGGGCCCAGGATGCGGAAGTGAGAGATCACCTGCCCCGCCCCGATCTCCCCGGTCTCCAGCTTCTCCGTGGCCGAGCTCCCCGGCAGCGGCGAGCCGCAGGAGGCGCACCGGGGATCGAACTCGGTGGCCGGCGAGCCGCAGGCAGGGCAGGCGAGGGAGGGCATCAGGGATGGCCCGCCGGTCCCTCGGGCGCGCCGCGGCCCAGGCGGTGCCGGGCGAGGAGCTTCTGCAGATAGCTGCGCCGGATCCCCGATTCGCGGGCCGCGCGGGAGACGTTGCCGCCGCAGCGGTCCATCAGCGTCGCCAGGAACCGCCGCTCCACCTCGGCGGCGCTGGCCTCGCGGGCGGCATTGAGCGCTTCGCCAGTGAGCTCGGCAAAGACCTCCAGGGTGTCCAGGGGGGCGTCCCGGTCTCCCGCCAGCTCCGGCGGCAGGAGGTCGACGTCGAGCTCCGGCCCGGAAGCGAGCAGGCAGGCCCTTTCGACCACGTGCGCCAGCTCACGGATGTTGCCGGGGTAGTCGTAGGACCGGAGCGCGCGCTCGGCCGCGGCGGTCCAACGCGGCTTCTCGCCAAGTCGGCGCCAGTGACGGCGCAGGAAGTGGTCGATCAGGAGCGGGATGTCGCTCCGGCGCTCGCGCAGAGGCGGCAGCGTCAGGTCGAGGACCCGCAGCCGGAAGTAGAGGTCTTCGCGGAACTTCCCCTCGCGGCAGAGCGCCCGCAGGTCGCGGTGAGTGGCGGCGACGACGCGGACGTCGACCTTCTCCGTGCGGTCGGAGCCGAGCCGCTGGACCTCGCCGAACTGGAGGAAGCGCAGCAGCTTGGCCTGCACCTCCAGGGGGATCTCGCCGATCTCGTCGAGGAAGAGGGTGCCGCCGTGGGCGGAGGCGAGCCGGCCCGGCCGGTCCCGCCGGGCGTCGGTATAGGCGCCGGCGGTGTGGCCGAACAGCTCGCCTTCGAGGAGCGTGCCCGGGAGCGCCGAGCAGTGCAGGGCTACGAAAGGACGGCTGCGGCGCGCGCTGTTGACGTGCAGGGCGCGCGCGACCAGCTCCTTGCCGGTACCCGTCTCGCCGCCGATGAGGATGGTCGCGTCGGTGTCCGCCACCTGGGCCACCCGGCGCAGCAGCTCGATCATCTTGGAGTCGCGGGTGACGATGCCGGCGAAGTCGTGGCGCGAGAACAGCTCCCCTTCGAGGCTCTGCGTGCGCCGCCGCAGGGCCTCGCGCTCGCTCGCCCGCAGCAGGAAGAGCCCGGCCATGCCGGCGAACTCGGTAAGGAAGGCGCGGCTCTCCCCGGTGAACCCGTCCAGCCGCGGGCTGTCCAGGTAGACGACGCCGTAGATCTCCTCTTCGTGGCGCAGCGGCGCCACCAGCACCGAGCAGCGGCCGATGACCTGGGCGCTCTCGGCCGGGGCGAAGCGCGGGTCCTCGATCAGGTTGGGCAGGTAGAGCAGGCTCCGCGTCTCGATCGCCTCCCGCACCAGCGTGCGGCTGAACCGGCGCTCCACGTCCGAGACCTGGCCGCGCTCGAAGCGGACCTCGAACTTCTGGTGGAACGAACCCTCCTCGCGCACCACGAGGAAGCCGCGCTCGGCGCCGCAGCGCTCGACGGTCCTCCGCAGGAGGATCTCCGCGGTCTTTTCCGAGTCGGACTCGGCCAGCAGGACCTTCGAAATCTCGAAGAGCTCCTCGTACACGTTCCCCCCTGCCTCCGGGAAGTGGCACCTGCCTCTTTGGATAGGCACATCTTAGCGGAACTCCCTCCCTGTGTCTGCCTCTTCGAGGGCTGCCTCCGGGGAGAGGCACGCGCTGGAGGAATGCCGGAAAAAAAAATTGTCTAACTGTTTGACTTACATGGAGATACGAGGATCAGGCCGACCTGGTACCGGCCTTGCCTTTCTTAGAGAGCGTCCGGCGCCGGACAGTGGAAACGACGAAAACAAACCAACTTTCTGAACAGGGAGAAATGTCATGCCTACTCCGCGCATCGTCTGGGGCAACGTCAACGCCAACGGAACCGTCTACTCGGGCAGCGGGGATTTCCGCGTCGTCCGGGAGGACACCGGCAGCTACGTAGTCCTCTACAACACCGTGTTCTCCGGGGTGCCGTCGGTGGTCAGCACCGAGAACTACCCGGGCTGGGGCGACATCAACCAGGACGGCGGCAACACCAAGGACAACACGGTCCTGGTCGCGAGCCTGTCGGACCGCTGCAAGATCAACACGGGCAACGACGACGGCGACCGCAAGGACCGCAACTTCTCGTTCACGGCCATGGGGCTGTAAAGGCAGGCGACTCGGGCCGGGCCGGAC
>JBKKAU010000355.1:0-5400 GCA_046714475.1 Thermoanaerobaculia bacterium | reverse complement strand
ACCTCGAGCAGCGCCGCGGTCCCCGAGGCGTTGTCGTCGGCGCCGTTGTGCGGCTCGCGGGCGTCCGGCGCGAGCGATCCGGAGCCGCCCAGGCCGAGGTGGTCGTAGTGAGCGCCCACCACCACGGCGCCGGGAAGGCGGTCGGCCGCTCCGGCGCGCACGACGCCCACGACGTTGTCGGCGGGCTCGTAGCGGCGGACCAGCTCGACGTCGAGGGAGGCGCGGCGGCCGCCCTCGAACAGCGGCGCGCCCAGCTCGCGCGACAGCATCACGACCGGGATGCCGGCGTCTCCCTCTTCGGGCGTCCGGGGGAACCGTGGCGGCGCCTCGGCGGGGGGCTCACCCGGCACCTGGGAGAGGTCGGGGAAGTCGACGACGATCATCCCCCGGGCCCCGTGCTCGCGGGCGTTCCAGGCCTTGTAGCGCAGATTGCTGTAGCGCCGCTCGCTCTCGGGCTGGGCGAAGGGACCGCCGCCGGGCGCGAAACGGCGCACGACGACGATCTTGCCGCGGACGTCCAGACTCTTGTAGTCGTCGACGCCCAGCTCGGAGGCGGTGATACCGTAGCCCGCCGCGACGACTTCGCCGTCCACCTGGGCGGAGGCGCTGAAGGGGGCCGGATCGAAGCTCTCCCTGGAGACGGGACGGCCGTCGACCGACATCGCCGTCCGCGGCGCGGCGTCGACCGCCACCGGCACCTCGAAGCGCTGAAGATAGGTATCCTTGTCCCCCGCCGGCGCGAGCCCGGTCTCGCGGAACCGGTCGGCGAGCCAGCGGGCCGACTCTTCGAGGCCGCGCGTGCCGATGCCCCGGCCTTGGCGGGCGTCGTCGGCCAGCCAGCGCACGTCGGCGAGGAAGCGGCCGGCGGCGGACGGCGAGGATGAGGAGGACGAGGGTCCGGTTTTCGTCTCCGCCCAGCGCGCCACGAAGACGTTGGTCTCGCCCGGCGCGCTCTGGACGCGGTTGGAGGCGAAGGCGAGGGAACGGCCGTCGGGGGAGAACATGGGAAAGCCGTCGAAACCCGGCGTGTAGGTGATGCGCTCGAGCCCGGTGCCGTCCAGGTTCACGGCCCAGAGGTCGAACTCCCGGCCGCGCGGGTCGGCGTGGTTGGAGGAGAAGATGATGCGGTCGCCGGAGGGGAAGAACGCCGGGGCGAACGCGGCGGCGCCGAGGCTGGTGACCTGGCGCGCGTTGCGCCCGTCCGCGTCGGCCACCCAGATCTCCAGCCGGCCGGGGCGCACCAGGCCCTGCGCCAGGAGCCGCCGGTAGTCTTCGAGCTCCTGGCCTTCGCGCGGACGGGAGGCGCGCCAGACAATCCTGGAGCAGTCAGGGGAGAAAAAGGCGCCGCCGTCATAGCCGGGCGCGTGGGTGAGTCTCGAAACCTGCCCTCCGCCGGCACTCATACGGTAGAGCTCGAGATCGCCGTCGCGGGTCGAGGTGAAGACCAGCGAGCCGTCGACCGGGCAGACGGTCGTCTCGGCGTCGTAGGCGTCGTTGTCGGTCAGGCGGACGAGGTCGGCGCCGTCCGGCCGGGCGCTCCAGACCTCGTACCGGGGGTCGACCGGCCAGACGTAGCCCCGCGAGCGGTCGGGCGGCTCCGGGCAGGCGGGCGACGCGTGGTGGGTCGAGGAGAACAGCGCGCGCCGGCCGTCGGACGTGAAAAAGGCGCAGGTGGTACGGCCCTTGCCTGTGGAGACCCGCACGGGCTCGGCCGAGCCGTCCGCCGGGACACGAAAGATCTGGTCGCAGGCGTAAGGAGGACGGGTGGATTGAAAGACGAGTTGCGAGCCGTCGGGCGACCAGTAGGCCTCGGCGTTCTCTCCACCCCGGGTGAGCTGTCGAAGATCAGTGAGGTGGACCTCGCGCGGGTCCACGGCGGAAGAAGGGGGACGAGGGACGGCGAGAATCGGCGTCCAGGCCGACAGCGCAAGCGCGAGCAGGAAGATCTGCGTTCGATGTGTTGTTTTCATGGCATAAACCGTCCGGTTCGCCTGTTCCGCAAGGGGGGTAGTAGCGGGGGCCTCTCTTCCATGCAGACCGGATGCGCGCGATTGTAGCGCGCCAGGGAACAGGCCTCGGTAGGTTCGGCATGATACTTTGAACGACCCAGCCCGGAGCGGGAGCAGCCATCGGGAGGGCAGGAGCGATAGGACGACAGGACATGAATGATCAGGAAACCCAAGAACAGTTGACTCTGGAGCAAGAGGCTCCGGAACAGGCCGCTGCGGAGCCGTCGGCTCCGGAGCAGCAGGAGCTTCAGGCTCCTGAGCAGACGGAGCGGCAAGCTCCTGAAGAGATGGAGACGGAGCTTCAATCTCCCGAGGAGACGGCGCCGCCGGCTTCCGAGCCCGAGGCTCAGGAGCCGGCGGCTCCGGGGCCGCAGCAGGCTGAGCAGAACAAGGACTTCGGCCAGATCCTGGCGGAGTTCGAGGGCGGCGACGCCAGCGAGACGGGGAAGGGCCCGAAGGTCGGCGACAAGGTCAAGGGAAAGATCGTCTCGATCACCGAGGAGAACGTCTTCGTCGACCTGGGCGGCAAGGCCGAGGGCGTGCTCGAAGCGGCGCAGGTGCGGGACGCCGAGGGCAACCTCACGGTGAAAGAGGGCGATACAGTCGACGCCACGGTCGCGTCGGTCGACGAGAACGGCACGCTGGTGCTGCGGCGCCGGGCGGGAGGCCGCCAGGGTGGCCGCAAGCAGCAGGAGGTCTCGGCCGAGCTCCGGCAGGCGTACGAGAACGGGCTGCCGGTCGAGGGGATGGTCACCGGCATCAACAAGGGCGGCGCGGAGGTCCAGCTGTCCGGCATGCGCGCCTTCTGCCCCTTGTCGCAGCTCGCGTTGCGCTACGTCGAGGACCCGCAGCAGTTCGTCGGCCAGCGCCTGACCTTCAAGGTCAGCCGTTTGGAGGAGGGGCGTACGCGGCCGAACATCGTGCTGTCGCGGCGGTCCATCCTCGAGGAGGAGGCGCAGACCCGGGCGGCCGAGACCAAGGAGAAGCTCAAGGTCGGCGCGAACCTCACCGGCAAGATCACGTCGCTGACCACCTACGGCGCCTTCGTCGACCTCGGCGGCGTCGAGGGCATGCTCCACGTCAGCGAGATCGGCTACGCGCGGGTGTCGCACCCCAAGGACGTGTTCACGGTGGGCCAGGAGATCGAGGTCCAGGTGATCAAGGTCGAGGCCGGCAAGGAAGGCCGGGACCGCATCTCGCTGTCGCGGCGGTCGCTGGAGCGCGATCCCTGGCAGGACGTGGCGGACCGCTTCCCCGAAGGGACGGAGCTCGACGGCCGGATCATGCGCCTGGAGACGTTCGGCGCCTTCATCGAGATTGCGCCGGGCATCGAGGGGCTCGCCCACATCAGCGAGCTCAACGCCGGACGGCGCATCGAGCACTCCCGCGAGGCGGTGCAGCTCGGCCAGGAGGTGCGGGTGCGGGTGCTCGGGGTCGACTCCGAGCGGCGCCGGATCTCGCTCACCCTCGGGCTCGACAACCGGGAGCGGGGGGAGCGGCCCGTGGAGCGGAGCGGGGGCGGAGAGCGGGTCATGGAGCGGGGCGGCGGCGGCGACCGCGGCGGAGACCGGGGGCGGAGCAGCAACCGCGGTGGCGGCGGCGGTGGCGATCGCAACCGCAACCGCAACCGGGGCGACCGCGATGCCGACCCGGCCGGCTACGCGCCGTCGGGAGCGGGCTCCTTCTCCAGCTCCAGCCAGAGCGGATCTGGATTCGGCTCCCTGGGCGACTTCTTCAAAGACCGCAAGCGGAACAGCTAGCGGCGTTCCTCCTCGGTTCTCGTCCGCGTGCGGGGCTTCTCCCGCCCGCGCGCGGACGAGCTGCAGTTCATTTGTAAAAGATAGGCGGCAACGGCGGCTGCTTATGCTACCCTTACATCTGTCAGACAAATCGGTTTCAACAGCGCCATGAGGGCTCATTGGGCTTCTTGCCGGTACAGGAGTTTCGACCGCCCATGATCGAACAGAGCCGCCGCCGATCCCCCCTGTGCTCCGCCGCCCGTCTCGGGCTGCTCTCGGCGCTCGTCCTGGCGCCACTCGCGGGCGTACCGCAAACCGAGGCGCAGAGCCTCTCCGGCTCCCGGGCCTCGATGCTGCGGCAGAGCCACGCCGCCCATCGACACGACTACACCTACCTGCGCACCTCATCGGACGTCTACGAGTTCGTGAACCGGGGGCTCCTGGTGCGGCTGAGCGGCAACTCCAATTACCGGGTCGGACCGGTCTCGTTCCCCTATGCCCGTCCCGAGGTCAGGACCTTCGTCGAGCGGCTGGCGCGCCAGTACCGCGGCGCCTGCGGGGAGAGGCTGGTGGTGACGAGCCTCACCCGGCCGCTGACGCGGCAGCCCGCCAACGCCTCCCATCTCTCGGTCCATCCCACCGGCATGGCGCTCGACCTGCGGCGCAGCAAGCGTTCCAGCTGCCGCGTCTGGCTGGAGAAGACGTTGTTGACGCTGGAGGACCGGGGCGTGCTCGAAGCGACGCGGGAGAACCACCCGCCGCACTATCACGTCTCGCTCTACCCCGAGCCGTACCGGCGCTATATCCTCGCCAAGGGCGGCGCGGTGACCAGCGGCAGGTCGAGCGGCTCCAAGGTGGTCCACGCGAGCAGCAAGACCTACCGCGTCGGCCGCGGCGACACGCTCTGGGAGATCGCCAAGCGCAACGGCACGAGCGTCTCCCGCCTCAAGCAGGAGAACGGCATCCGCTCCAGCCGTTTGAAGCCGGGCCAGAAGCTGCTGATCCCGACGGCGCGGTAGCCGGCGCTCTGACCTTGTAAACCTCGATGTATGGGCGGGGCTTGCCCCCGCCCGGCCTACCCCACCACCCGCCAGGCCGTGATCTTCTGCTGCAGACCTTTGAGCTGGAACTCCCCCAACGGCTCGGTGGGGAAGGCTCCGTCGAGCAGGCGATGGGTCTCGGGGCCGAGGATGACGTCGCCCGGGCGGGCGACGAAGGCTTCGAGACGGGCGGCGACGTTGACCGTGTTGCCGAGCACCGTGTAGTCGACGCGGCGGGCGCTGCCGACGTCCCCCACCACCACGGGCCCGCTGTTGACCGCCACCCGGGCGGCGAAACCGGGGAGGCCCTGCGCGGCGCGCTCGGCAGCCCAGGCCGCGAGGCCGCGCTGGATCTCGACCGCCGCCTGCGCCGCGCGCAGGGCGTGGTCCGGCTGCGGGATCGGCGCTCCGAAGAAGGCCATCACGCAGTCGCCGATGAACTTGTCGAGGGTGCCGCCAGCCGCGAAGATCGCTTCCACCGAGTGCGTGAAGTAGCCCTCCAGAATTTCGGCCACCTCCTCGGGAAGGGCGCGCTCCGAAAAGGCGGTGAAACCGACCAGATCGCCGAATAGCACGGTGACCTCGGCCTGGCGCAAGTGTGTGACCCCGTCG
>JBKKAU010000354.1:0-3303 GCA_046714475.1 Thermoanaerobaculia bacterium | reverse complement strand
TCAGCTTCGAGGTCGGCATGGTGCAGATGGGCGGCCACGCCCTCTTCCTGTCGAGCCGCGACATCCAGCTCGGCCGCGGCGAGCCGATCTCGGACACGGCGCAGGTGCTGTCGCGCTACATCGACGGCATCATGGCGCGCACCTTCGCCCACCAGACCGTGCTCGACCTCGCGAAGTACGGCTCGATCCCGGTGATCAACGGCCTCACCGACGACCTGCACCCCTGCCAGGCGCTGGCCGACTACTTCACCCTGACCGAGGTGTTCGGCGACCTGCGCGGCCGGAAGATCGCCTACGTCGGCGACGGCAACAACATGGCGCACTCGCTGATGTTCGGCGCCGCCAAGGCCGGCATGGACGTCGCGGTCGCCTCCCCCAAAGGCTACGAGGTCAAGCCGCACTACCTGGATCTGGCGCGGCAGGACGCCGCCGCGGCCGGCACCAAGGTGGAGGTGACCCACGACCCCAAGGAGGCGGTGCGCGGGGCCTCGGCGGTCTACACCGACGTCTGGGCGTCGATGGGGCAGGAGCAGGAGGCGCAGCAGCGGCTCAAGGACTTCCACGGCTTCATCGTCGACGGCGTGCTGATGCGCGAAGCGAAGGAGGAGGCGGTCTTCCTGCACTGCCTGCCCGCCCACCGCGGCGAGGAGGTCGCCGCGGAGGTCGCCGACGGCCCGCAGAGCCGCATTTTCGACGAAGCGGAGAACCGCCTGCACGTCCAGAAGGCGATCATGCTCTGGCTGATGGCCGGGGTGGAGATCGGTTAAGGCTTCCCGTCAGTCCGTTCTGTCGGGGCGGCTGCCGCCCAGGGACGTGGCTTCAACGCGGAGAGATCGGTTCCGCTCCAGCTTCCCCAACAGCTCCCGCCACGCCTTGCCGCGGTGGCTGACCGCGTCTTTGGCTGTGCCGTCGAGCTCGGCGAAGGTGCGGGTCTCGCCGTCGGGGAGGAAGATCGGGTCCCAGCCGAAGCCGCCTTCGCCGCGGGCGGGGACCACCGTGCCGAAGGTCGTCCCCGTGGCCACCACCTCCCGCTCGCCGTCCTTATAGATAAGGAAGCAGCGCGCGGCGGCGCGGGGGTCTCCCATGGCGAGCGCGGTGCGCGCAATGCCTTCGGCGCCGACCGCCTGGAGCATCCACTTGACCAGCGAGCCGGGGAAACCGTTCAGCGCCGCGAGGTCGAGCCCCGCCTCCTCGACGACCAGCGGCCGGCCGAGCATCTCCCAGGCCTGGGCGGCCTTGCCGCGCAGGATCTCCAGGTAGTCGAGCGATTGGATCTCGGGAAGGTCGACCTCGGCCGACTCGAAGTGGAGACCGGTCAGCCGCCGCGCCTCCGCGAGCTTGCCGGGGTTGCCCGTGACCAGGACGAACGGGGGCACGTTCATTCGCGGTCGGCCAGACGCCGCAGCTCGACGATCAGCTCGTCCACCTGGTGGCGCAGGTGGGGGAGGTCGGCGCAGTTGTCGATCGCCCGGTGCGCGGCGGCGCGCCGCGCCTCTCCGGTCCCTTGCGCCGCGAGCCGCGCCCGGGCCGAGGCTTCGTCCATGCCGCGCGCGACTGCCCGCTGGAGCCGTTGCTCCGCCGGGGCCTCGACCGTGACGATCAGGTCGAACCCCGGACCATAGCCCGCCTCGACCAGCAGGGTCGCCTCCAGCACCACGATCCCCTCCTCCTGGGCGGCGATCTCCTCGAAGCGGCGGCGGACCAGCGGGTGGATCGCCCGCTCCAGGGTCTGGCGCGCCTCCGGGTCGGCGAAGACGCGGGCCGCGAGCTTGGGATGGTCCACCCCGCCCGCGGCGTCCAGCGCCTCCTCGCCGAACAGCTCGCGCACGGCGGCGGCGCCGGCGTCTCCCGCCCGATAGAGGTCGGCGACCAGACGGTCCGCGTCGATCACCAGGAAACCGGCCTCGCGCAGCCAGGCGGCGACCGTCGACTTGCCGCTGGCGAGACCGCCGGTGAGGCCGACCTTGAGGGGTGTTTTCATCAGCCGGACAGCCCCTGGCGTCTCCGGGCCGCCGTCAACGTGTTGACCAGGAGCGAGGCGATGGTGAGCGGGCCGACGCCGCCCGGCACCGGGGTGATGGCCGCGGCGATCGGCGCGACGCGGGTGAAGTCGACGTCGCCGACGAGCGTCGAGCCGCGGCGCTCCACCTGTTCAAGCCGCGCGGCGTCGCCCGGGAAGAGGCGCTCGACCTCGGCGCGGTCGGAGATCCGGTTGATGCCGACGTCGACGACGATCGCGCCGGGGCGGACATGCTCGGGGCCGATCAGGCCCGGCCGGCCGACGGCGGCGATCAGCAGGTCGGCGGTGCGGGTGACCGCGGCGAGGTCGGGCGTGCGCGAGTGGCAGACGGTGACGGTGCAGTGCTCGCGCAGCAGCAGCCCCGCCATGGGCTTGCCGACGATGGCGCTCCTGCCGACCACGACGGCGTGGCGGCCGGCGAGCGGGATGCCGTTCCTCTTGAGCATCTCCAGGATGCCGGACGGCGTCGCCGGCACGAACCCCTCCTGGTCCAGCCAGAGCCGGCCGACGCTCACCGGGTGGAAGCCGTCGACGTCCTTGTCGGGGTGGACCCGGTCGAGGATGCGCCGCTCGCCGATCTGCCGGGGGAGGGGGAGCTGCACCAGAATGCCGTCCACCGTGTCTTCTTGATTGAGCCCGTCGACGACGCCGGCGAGCTCCTCCTCGGAGGTGGCGGCCGGCAGGCGAATCGTGCGGCTCTCGATGCCCGCCTCGGCGCACGCCTTGACCTTGCCGGCGACGTAGACCTGCGACGCGGGGTCGTCGCCGACCAGCACCGCGGCGAGCCCGGGCGGGCGGTAGCCCGCCTGGGTGAGCGCGCGGACGCCCTGGGCGACCTCGGCGCGGATCTCGGCCGCGGCGGCCTTGCCGTCGAGCAGGCGGCTCATCGCGGGATCTCCCCGCTGTAGATGCAGACCGTGCCCGCCGTGAGCTCCTGCCACGAGCACTGGGCGAAGCCGGCGGCCGCCATGCGGTCGAGGAAGGCCTGGCGCTGCGGGAAGTGGACGACCGAGTTGGGGAGGTAGCTGTAGGCCGAGCCGCGCGGCGAGATCAGCCCGCCGATCCAGGGGAGCAGCTTCAGAAAATAGAAGAGGTAGAGTCCCTTGACCGGCTGCCGCTCGGGGATGGCGGGCTCCAGCACGACCAGCCGGCCGCCGGGCTTCAAGACGCGGGCGAGCTGGCGCAGCGACTCGTCGAGGTCGGCCACGTTCCGCAGGCCGAAGGAGACGGTCGCGCCGTCGAACCGCCGGTCGGGGAACGGCAGGGCGAGGGCGTCGGTGGCG
>JBKKAU010000353.1:0-10068 GCA_046714475.1 Thermoanaerobaculia bacterium | reverse complement strand
ACTCAAGAAAGAGCGGGCGGGACGCCCGCGTACCCAGGGGGCCTGCAGCCGGCGGGCGTGGGTGAAATCCCGGGCTTGTGAAGAGTGGCACAAGCTGGTATGCTCCGCCCCGTCTGGGGAGAGGGTGTGCGCCCATGCCCGAAGAACCGAAGCCCCGAGTGAACCTGGCCCGCCTGTCCGGCATCGGGTTTGAGCTGGTGGCGGCGGTCGTCGGGTTCACGCTGGTCGGGCTCTGGGTGGACCGCCACTACGACACCGGGCCGTGGGGGGTGTTGATCGGCCTCGCCCTCGGCCTCGTCGGCGGGATGTACAACCTGATCCGCCAGTCGCTGCTCGCAACCAGAGAAGCCGGTAGAGTTCCCAAGAAGACGGACGGCGAGGGGCGATGACCGTCGCCCGTTCGCGGGTTTCCGGGTACCTGTGGTTCCTGGTGTGCGTGGTCGCGGTCGTCGGGCTCCTCGCGGGGCTCGGGACCGTGCCGACCCGGCGGCTGGGAGGGGAGGGCGCGGTCGCCGCCATGTGGGCCGGCTGCGCGATCGCGGCTCTGGCCTCGCTGGCGGGACTGGTGCCGTTCGCCTTCGGCCGCGTGGCGTCGAGCCCGGCCGGCAGGTTCCAGGCGATGCTGCTGGCGATGGCGGTGCGGTTCGGGATGGTGCTGGTCCTCGGGCTGGCGGCCTCCCTCTCCGGCTGGTTCGAGCGCGGCCCCCTGTTGCTCTGGATCGCGATCAGTTATGTGGCCCTGCTCGCCGTGGAGACGAGGTTCGCGTTGAAGGGCTTTTCACAGAGAGACGTGGAGACTCGATGATGCTCGCTTTTCTGATGGCTGCCGACCCGCTGGAGCACGTGGTGCGGCATCCGATCGTTCAGAGACCTGCCGACCTCGGCGTTCTGACGCCTGAGGGACAGATCACCCTGCTCGACAACCACATCGCCATGATCATCCTGGCGGGGCTGCTCATCAGCCTCTTCCTGCCGTTGTGGGTGCGGCGGCGGCGCGGCACCGACGCGGTCGGCAACCTGGTCCCGGCCGGCACCGGCAACGCCATCGAGGCGATCTGTGTGTATCTGCGCGAAGAGATCGCGCGTCCGAACCTGCAGGAGCACACGGACCGCTTCATCAAGTACCTCTGGACGATCTTCTTTTTCATCCTGACGATCAATCTGCTCGGCCTGCTGCCGATCGCCAGCGTGGCGCCGCTCTTCGGCTCGCACCTCGGCGGCACGGCGACCGGCAACATCTGGGTCACCGCGGCGCTGGCAATCCTCACCTTCATCATGATGGTGTTCAACGGCGTGCGGTTCGGGGGCAAGCAGTACTTCGCCCACTTCTGCCCCGGCCCCCTGTGGCTGGCGCCGCTGCTGATCCCGGTCGAGATCATCGGCCTGCTCGCCAAGGTCTTCGCGCTGACCGTGCGTCTGTTCGCCAACATGGTGGCGGGCCACGTGCTGCTGGCCGTGCTGCTGAGCTTCATACTGGGGGTCGGCAGCTCGATGGGCGCCGGCGCGGGCTTCGCGGTGGCGGTGCCCTCGGTCCTGGGGAGCGTCGCGGTCACGCTGCTGGAGATCTTCGTGGCGTTCCTGCAGGCGTTCATCTTCACCTTCTTGACCACCCTCTTCATCGGCCAGTCCGTGGTCTTCCATCACGACGAGCACGGTCACCCTGGAGAGGCTGGAGCGCACTGACGAGTTCATTCCGCCTTTGCCCGACACGCGCGGGGCTCACGGGCCTTGGGGCGTGGCTGCAATGGCTAATCTGGGAGAGGCGGCCGGCCCCGCACGGTCGCCAAGGACACGAAAGGATCGTTTTCGATGACTAAGAGAGCTGCCAGGATTGCGCTGACGATGGTCGCGCTCGGTTTCGCCCTGATGTTCGTTTCCGCCGCTCCGGCCCTCGCGCAGGACGCGGGCGTCGGCGTGGCCGACGCGAATGACATAAATGCGGGCCTCGGCCGGCTGGGTGGCGCGATCGGCGCCGGCCTCGTCCTGATCGGCGGCGGCCTGGGTATCGGCCGCATCGGCGGCAGCGCCGTCGAAGCCATGGCGCGCCAGCCCGAGGCGGCGGGCCAGATCAGCACCGCCATGATCATCACCGCGGCGCTGATCGAAGGCGCCACGCTGTTCGGCGTCGTCGTCGGCCTGCTGGCCGTCCTCGCGGAGTAGGGCCGGGACCACATCGCCCCTCCCATGGGGGAGGGGCACTGACCTGATGAGTATCTGAAGATGATCAACAGAGCTTTGACGACATGCGGCACCTTGCTGCTCATGGCCCCGGCGATGGCCGCGGCGGCGGAGGCCGAGCACGCCGAGGGCGGCTCCAACCTGTTCGCGGGCGACATCGGCAACGCGGTCTGGACGGTGCTGATCTTCCTGCTCGCGCTGGTCGTCCTCAGCAAGTTCGCCTGGGGGCCGCTGCTCGGCTCGCTCCAGGCGCGCGAGAGCTTCATCCGCGAGTCGCTGGAGAAGGCCCGCCGCGACCGCGAGGAGGCCGAGGCGCGGCTGCGCGAGTACGAGGCGCGGCTGGCGCAGGCGCGGACCGAGGCGACGGCCATCGTCGACGAGGGCCGGCGCGACGCCGACGCGGTCAAGCGCAAGATCGAAGAGGACACCAAGGCGGAGGCCGACAGGATGATCGAGCGCGCCAGGCGCGAGATCCAGATCGCCACCGACACGGCGACCAAGGAGCTGTATGCGCTCTCGGCCCGCCTCGCCACCGACATGGCGGCGCGCGTCATCCGCCGCGAGATCAATCCTCAGGACCACGAGCGCCTGATCTCCGAATCGATCCAGGAGCTGGGCGCCGCGCCGCGGCCGCACTGAGCGCGGAGAGGCTGATCATGGCGAGCGTAGACGATCGGGACCTGGCGGCCGGCCGGCTCTATGGCAGGGCGATCCTGCACCTTGCGGAAGAGCAGGGCCAGTCGGGATCCCTGCTCGAAGAGCTGGCGGGGCTGGTGGAATACCTCGACGGAAACCCGGAGTTCGAAAGGTTCCTGGCGAGCCCGCTGGTCGACGAGGAGGAGCGCGGCGCCTCGCTCGAGAGGATCTTCCGCGGCCACGCCAGCGACCTGCTGCTCGACTCCCTCCTGGTGATCAACCGCAAAGGCCGGCTCGGCCTGCTGCAGGCCATCGCCGAGGGCTACCGGCTCGAGTACCGGGAGCTGCACGGGCTGGTGGATGTGAAGGTCCGTACCGCCGTGCCTCTGAGCGAGCCTCTGCGCGCCCGGCTGCGCGAGGCGCTGACCCATTTCACCGGCAAGCAGCCGTTCCTGATCGAGCGCGTCGACCCGGCGCTGATCGCCGGCCTGGTCGTCGAGGTCGACGGCCAGAAATTGGATACCAGTGTGGCGTCCCGCCTGCGGGACTTCGGGGCGGCGCTCGAACGGCGCGCCTCGCAAGAGATCTACCGCAGCCGGACGGCCACCGGCGAGTAAACCAGACGAGGACTTTCCATGAGATTCAAAGTCGACGAGATCGCGTCGGTCATCACAGAAGAGATCCGCAACTACCGCACCGAGGTCAACCTCTCCGAGGTCGGCAGGGTGCTCGAGGTGGGCGACGGCATCGCGCGCATCTACGGCCTCGACAAAGCCATGGCCAACGAGCGCATCGAGTTCGCCAACGGCGCCTTCGGCCAGGTGTTCAACCTGGAGGAGAGCTCGGTCGGCGCCGTCGTCCTGGGCGACTACCTGGGGATCAAGGAGGGCGACGAGGTGCGGCGCACCGGCGAGCTGCTCTCCATCCCCGTCGGCCCGGAGCTGATCGGCCGCGTCGTCGACCCGCTCGGCCGGCCGCTCGACGGCCGCGGCGTCATCGAGACGCCGCACCGCCGGCCGCTGGAGTTCAAGGCCCCCGGCATCGCCGAGCGCCAGCCGGTCACCGAGCCGCTCCAGACCGGCGTCAAGGCGGTCGACGCCATGATCCCGATCGGCCGCGGCCAGCGCGAGCTGATCATCGGCGACAGAAAGACCGGCAAGACCGCGGTCGCCATCGACGCCATCCTCAACCAGAGGGGCGGCGACGTCATCTGCGTCTACGTCGCCATCGGCCAGAAGGAGTCGACGGTCGTCGGCATCCTCGACAAGCTGCGCGAGAACGGGGCGCTCGACTACACGATCGTCGTTTCGGCCGGCGCCTCCGACCCGTCGCCGCTGCAGTACATCGCGCCGTACGCCGGCGCGGCGCTCGCCGAGTACTTCATGTACCAGGAGGGCAAGGCGACCCTGGTGGTCTACGACGACCTCTCCAAGCAGGCGCAGGCCTACCGCCAGCTGTCGCTGCTGCTGCGCCGACCGCCGGGCCGCGAGGCGTACCCGGGCGACGTCTTCTACCTCCACTCGCGCCTCCTGGAGCGCAGCGTCAAGTTGCGCGAAGAGTACGCGGTCCTCCCCAAGGACACGCCGGCCGACAGCCGCGACCGCTCGCGCGTGGTCAAGCACCCGCAGGGCCTCGAGGCGCCGCACGAGCACCGGCCGGACGACCTCTTCGGTCTCTTCCACCGGCCGCACGGCCGCGAGAAGGCCGAGGCCTGGCTGGCGACCCTGGAGGACCGCGACAAGTACCGCGTCCACCGCTTCCCGGACAGCGGCGGCTCGATGACCGCGCTGCCGATCATCGAGACGCTGGAGGGCGAGGTTTCGGCCTACATCCCGACCAACGTGATCTCGATCACCGACGGCCAGATCTACCTCGAGCCCGACCTGTTCTTCGCCGGCGTCCGTCCGGCGATCAACGTCGGCATCAGCGTCTCGCGCGTCGGCGGCAACGCCCAGCGCAAGTCGATGAAGAAGGTCGCCGGCACGCTGCGCCTCGACCTCGCCGCCTTCCGCGACCTCGAAGCGTTCGCCCAGCTCGGCACCGAGCTCGACCCGGCGACCCAGCGGCAGCTCGACCGCGGCCAGCGCATGGTCGAGCTGCTGAAGCAGGCGCAGTACCGGCCGTACACGGTCAATGAAGAGGTGTTGTCGATCTTCGCCGGCATCAACGGCTTCCTGGACGACCTGCCGGTGCGCGAGGTGGCGCGGTTCGAAGGGGCTCTGCTCAAGCACTTCCGCGACGAGTACCCGGAGATCATCGACGAGCTGGAGCGCAGCCGCGACATGCCGAACGACCTGGCCGAGAAGGTCCGCGGCGTCATGCGCGACTTCAAGACCCAGTTCAAGACGGCGGCCCCGGCGGCATCGGCGACGGCAGCCACCGCGGCCTGACCGCGGGACGGAGCGAAGCGGAGAGAGTGTCATGGCGAACCGACGGGTCCTAGTCAAGCGGCGCAAGGCGGTGCGCAACATCCGCAAGATCACGCGCACCATGCAGCTCATCGCGACCGCCCGTTTCCAGGCGGCGTTCAACCGGGCGGTCGCCACCAAGCCGTACACCGAGAAGCTGGCCGAGCTGGTGGCCGACCTGTCGCGCGCCGCCGGCAACGTCGAGCACCCGCTGCTCCAGACCCCCGACGTGCCGCGGTCGGAGCTGGGCGTGCTGACCAGCGACCGCGGCCTGGCCGGCGGCTACAACGCCAACGTCCTGCGCAACGCGATCGCGCACATCGAGCAGCAGGAGGGGGGCGGGGTCGCGACCCGGGTCCACATGGTCGGCAAGAAGGGGATCTCCTACTTCCGCTTCCTCCGCCGCTCGGTAAGCGACCAGACCACCGGCATCGGCGACAAGCCGCGCTTCGACCAGGTCGAGCCGATCGCCAACACGCTGATGGAACGTTTCATCAACGGCGAGATCGGCTCGGCCTACGTGGCCTATATGCGGTTCGTCTCCGCCGGCGTGCAGCGGCCGGCGGTGGTGCAGCTCCTGCCGCTGGCTCCCCCGGCGCCGGCGCCGGGGGAGGCGGCCAAGCCGTCGGTCGAGTACGAGTTCTCCCCCGACCCCCGGCAGCTCCTCGACGAGATGCTGCCGGCGACGGTGCGCGCCCGGCTCTTCCAGGCCTTCACCGACGCGGCGGTCTCCGAGCAGGTGGCCCGCATGGTCGCCATGAAGGCCGCCACCGACGCCGCCGGCGACATGATCAAATCGCTGACGCGGGAGTACAACCGCGCGCGGCAGACCCAGATCACCATGGAGCTCCTGGACATCATCGGCGGCGCCAACGCCCTGTCCTGAGCCTTTCGAAGATTGGGAAACGAGATGCAAAACGGCAATCTAGGCAAGATCACACAGGTCATCGGCTCCACGCTGGACGCCCAGTTCGCGGAGGACAAGCTGCCGTCGATCTACAGCGCGCTGAGCGTCGACATTACGCGGACCGTGCTCGGGGAGACGACCCAGGAGACGCTCTGGTGCGAGGTCGCGCAGCACCTGGGCGGCGGCCGCGTCCGCGCCGTCGTCCTGGGCTCGAGCGACGGCTTGCAGCGCGGCGTCGAAATCCTCGACACGGGGGCGCCGATCAGCGTCCCGGTCGGCGAGGAGACCCTCGGCCGCGTCTTCAATCTGGTCGGCGAGCCGATCGACGGCCGCGGCCCCGTGCACACCAAGGCCCGCCGGGCGATCCACCAGGCCCCGCCGGAGCTCGAGGAGCTGTCGTCCAAGACCGAGCTGTTCGAGACCGGCATCAAGGTCATCGACCTGCTCTGTCCGCTGGTGCGCGGCGGCAAGGCCGGCCTGTTCGGCGGCGCCGGCGTCGGCAAGACGGTCATCATCCAGGAGCTGATCGCCCGCCTCGCCCGCTTCCACAGCGGCTACTCCTGCTTCGCCGGCGTCGGCGAGCGTACCCGCGAGGGCAACGACCTCTGGCTGGAGATGCAGGAGGCCAAGATCGGCGACACGGGCAAGAGCGTCATCGACCAGACCGTCATGGTCTTCGGCCAGATGAACGAGCCCCCCGGCGCCCGCCTCCGGGTGGCGCTGTCGGCGCTCACCATGGCCGAGCACTTCCGCGACCAGACCGGCGTCGATACGCTGCTCTTCATCGACAACATCTTCCGCTTTTCGCAGGCGGGCGCCGAGGTGTCGGCGCTGCTCGGCCGCATGCCTTCGGCGGTCGGCTACCAGCCGACGCTCGGCACCGAGATGGGCGAGCTCCAGGAGCGCATCACCTCGACCACGCGCGGCGCCGTCACCAGCATCCAGGCGATCTACGTGCCGGCCGACGACTACACCGACCCGGCGCCGGCGACCGCCTTCGCCCACCTCGACAGCACGGTCAACCTGGAGCGGGGCATCGCCGAGAAGGGCATCTATCCCGCCGTCGACCCGCTCGCCTCGAGCAGCCGCATCGTGGCGCCCGAGCTGATCGGCGAGCGCCACTACGGGGTGGCCCGCCGCGTCCAGCAGATCCTGCAGCGCTACAAGGACCTCCAGGACATCATCGCCATCCTGGGCGTCGACGAGCTGTCGGAGGAGGACAAGGTCATCGTCCGACGGGCGCGCAAGATCGAGCGCTTCCTGTCGCAGCCGTTCTTCGTCGCCGAGCAGTTCACCGGCCGCTCCGGCATCTACTGCTCGCGCGAGGACACCATCCGCTCCTTCGACGAGCTGTGCGACGGCAAGTGGGACCACCTCCCCGACCAGGCGTTCATGTACGTCGGTACGATCGAAGAGGCGGCGGCCCAGGCCGAGCGGCTGGCGCAAGAAGGCTGACGCGAGGCATCATGGCGCGGACCGACACCTTCCACTGCAGCGTCATCACCCCCGAAAGGGCGGTGCTCGAAGCCGATGCCACCTTCGTCGCCTTTCCGGCGCACGACGGTGAGGTCGGTATCCTCAGGAACCGGGCGCCGCTGCTCTACAAGCTGGGCGCCGGCGAGCTGCGCGTCGAGACTCCCGAGGGGAAGCACCGCCTGTTCGTCGACGGCGGTTTCGCCCAGATGGTCGAGAACCGTCTGACGATCCTCACCGAGCAGGCGAAGCGGGTGGAGGAGATCGACCGCGCCGCCGCCGAGCGGGCCCTGGCCGAGGCGCGCTCGCTGCCCACCTCCGGCGGCGAGGCGGTCCACGCCGCCCGCCAGCGGGCGATCCGCAGCGCCCAGGTCCAGATCCGGCTGGCCGGCAGATAGAGCACCCGGACGGCCCCCCGGGGAGACAGGGGAGACCACCGATGCCGTCCGAGTACGACGCCCTGTTCACCGGCCACCGGGCCGGCGACGACGACCTCGAGCCGGTGCGCGAGCGTTTCCGCGCCGCCGGCCGCCCCTACCTCCGTTCTCCTCTGTCATGGCTCGCCTGGGCGGTGCTCCTGCCCACGGCGGCGCTCGTCACGCCGCAGGCGTTCCGGCGCGGCGGGCCGGTGGGCGTGCTGATCGCCTGGGCGGTCATCATCCTGATCGGCGGCGGGGTGGAGCTCGCCGTCATCCTGCGCTCGGGGCGGGGGGCGCGCGGCACCCCGCTGGCCACCTGGGTGCTGCGCGTCCAGGGCAACCTGTCGCTGGTCGCCCTCGTCCTCTCCCTCCTGCTCCTCTGGCAGGACATGGCCTGGGTGCTTCCCGGCCTCTGGCTCCTGCTCCTCGGACACTCCTTCTATCTTCTGGGTGGGATCGCCTTCGAGCCCTTCCGGGTCTCCGGCTTCCTCTATCAACTCGGCGGGATCGCGGCGCTCTGGCCGGGAGGGGAGCCTCTGGTGGCCTTCGCCGTCACCACGGCGCTGGGCAACCTCTGGGTGGCGCGAGGGGTCTGGCGGAACCAGACTTCTTAAGACGCTTCGGGGAGCGCTTCGGGCTCGACCCCCGACCGGAGGGTCTCCGAGCCGCTGAGGAGGTCCGACAGGTTGCGGCCCCGGCCGGCCACCAGGATCGGCAGCCCCAGCGTCGCCGCGGTCAACAGGCCGCCGAGCCAGCGTCGGACGGTCTGGTCGAAGGTCAGCGGCTCGCCGTCGCGGCCGCGCGAGGTGAGCCCGGACCAGGCCATGCCCAGGGTGTGGCCCCAGAACGCCAGCGGCACGACGGTATAGAGGAAGGAGAACGAGAGCAGGAACAGGGAGAACGCCGGCCAGTCGGCGAGGATCGGCCGCACTCCCAGTTGCCGGCTGCCGAGCAGCGCCAGGACCAGCACCGCCGTGTGTACCACCACGTCGGCGATCCCGGCGGCGAAGCGGCTCGAGACCGAGGGGCGGTCGTCGTCCTCCGCGTGCTCCTCGATCCTCTCGGGCTCCTCGGACCTGTCGCGTTCGAGCTTCTGGGCGGGGACCGGCCGGAGGCTTGCGGGGGGCTCGCGCAGCGGCAGGGCCGGCGGTTCTTCTCGGGGACGGCGCTCGGCGGCGCGCTTGCGTTCCGGCGGAGGGGCCGGGATCTGCCGTTCCCGCTCGGGGATGTCGAGCGGCAGGTCGAAGAGCAGGGGCTCTTCCGGGGTCTCGTCCGAGCGGCGCATCATCGGATCGGCAGGTGTTTGACGTAGATCCGGTAGAGCAGGTCCTTGGGCCTCTCCTGATAGGTCTGGGCGAACACGAGGTGACGCTGGAGCATCGGGTCGTCCTTGGCCAGGGTCGCGGCCTCCTCGAGCTTCTCCGCCGCCTTGAGGGCGTCGTTGCGCTGCAGGTCGCGGACTGCCAGATTGTAGTACGAATCGACGAGCAGCCGGTTGACGTCCGGGTTCTCCGGGTCGGCCTCCCGCAGGCGCCACAGCTCGGGCAGGATGCGTTCCCAGTCGTGCGCCCTGAAGAACTCGATCTGCTGCGTGAGCGGCTCGATCTGCCCCTTGGCGTGGGCGAGCGACGCGGAGTCCTGGCCTTCCAGGGCCGCCAGGGCCGCCGCCTGCTCGAAGCGCTCGACGGCGCGGAGGTAGCTCCGCGCGGAGTAGGCCTGCCGGGCCGCCTGGAGCAGGGCTTCCCGCCGCTGCAGCACCGCGGGGGCCGGACCCGCCGGTTGGGCCGGGGCCGGCCTCATCACCGCCTGCAGCTGCGTCAGCAGGGCCTGGGACTCCTTGTAATGCGGATTGCCCGGCGGGGTGCGCTGGAGCAGGGCGATGGCTCGGGCGGTCTTGCCGGTCCGGTGCAGCTCGGTCGCCCGGACGACCGGGTTGTCGCCGGCCGGGGCCGGCGCCGCCATCTCCTCGGACTGCGAGTTCGGGAAGACCTTCTCCCGGTTCTGCCAGAGGAGCCAGCCGCCGACCAGGGCGAGCAGCAGCACGGGG
>JBKKAU010000352.1:0-1832 GCA_046714475.1 Thermoanaerobaculia bacterium | reverse complement strand
GCGGCGCTGATCAC
This sequence comes from Thermoanaerobaculia bacterium, assembly GCA_046714475.1. Taxonomy (GTDB): domain Bacteria; phylum Acidobacteriota; class Thermoanaerobaculia; order Multivoradales; family UBA5704; genus DASPJI01. The sequence continues at coordinate 1,818 of JBKKAU010000352.1, read as the reverse complement.
CCGCGGGCTGCACGAGATCACCCGCCTGGGGATCGCCTATGGCGGCCAGCCGCAGACCTTCGCCGGCCTCGCCGCGCTCGGCGACCTGGTGTTGACCTGCACCGGCGGCCTGTCGAGGAACCGCAGCGCCGGCCTGGCGCTCGCCGCGGGCAAGACGCTGGAGGAGATCACCGGCGGCACCTCCATGGTGGCCGAGGGCATCCGCAACTCGCTCGCGGCGGCGCGCCTGGCCGCCCAGAAGGACGTCGAGATGCCGATCACCGAGCAGATGGTGGCCGTCCTCTACGAGGGCAAGGACGCCCGCCGGGCAGTCGAGGAGCTGATGACCCGCGAGCTCAAGTCCGAGACGGAGCTATGACCATGACCGAGGCCTCACCCGCGCAGACCCCGTCCCAGCCGTCTCAGAGTGGGCACCAGACGGTGCTGATCCTCGACTTCGGCAGCCAGTTCACGCAGCTCATCGCCCGGCGGGTGCGCGAAAACCGGGTCTACTGCGAGGTCCACCCGTTCAACCTGCCGCTCGACGAGATCCGCCGCCGCCGGCCGGCCGGGCTGATCCTCTCGGGCGGGCCGCAGAGCGTCTACGAGGCCGATTCGCCGCACGCCGACCCCGGGCTGCTCGACCTGGGCATCCCGATCCTCGGCATCTGCTACGGCATGCAGTGGATCGCCCACCACGCGGGCGGCGGCGTCCACGGCGCCTCGTCCGGGCGGGAGTACGGCCGCGCCGAGGTCGAGGTGGTCGAGCCCGGCCGCCTGCTCGAGGGGCTTTCCCCCTGCGAGACGGTGTGGATGAGCCACGGCGATCATATTCAGGATCTGCCGCCGGGGTTCCGGTCGCTGGCGCGCACCGGCAGCGTGCCGGTGGTCGCCTTCGAGAACCCGGAGCGCGGGATCTACGGCGTGCAGTTCCACGTCGAGGTCTCGCACACCGTCTCCGGCGGCGCGATCCTGCGCAACTTCCTCTACGGGGTCTGCGGCGCCCGCGGCGACTGGCGCATGGCCTCGTACATGGAAGAGGCGGTGCGCACGATCCGCGAGCGGGTGGGGGAGGGGCGGGTGATCTGCGCGCTCTCCGGCGGCGTCGACTCGTCGGTGGTGGCCGCGCTCCTGGCGCGGGCCGTGGGCGGGCGGTCGACGGCGATCTTCGTGGACAACGGCGTGCTGCGGAAAGACGAGGCCGTCCAGGTGCTCAAGAGCCTGCGCGACGGTCTGAGCATCCCGGTGCGCGCGGTCGACGCGCGGCAGCGGTTCCTCGGCGAGCTCGCCGGGGTCGAGGACCCGGAGAAGAAGCGCAAGGTGATCGGCCGCGTCTTCATCGAGGTGTTCCGCGACGAGGCCAAGACTCTGGAGGACGTGGAGTTCCTCGCCCAGGGCACGCTCTACCCGGACGTCATCGAGTCGGTCTCGGTCAAGGGGCCGTCGGCGGTGATCAAGACCCACCACAACGTCGGCGGGCTGCCCGAGGAGCTGGGGTTCGAGCTGGTCGAGCCGTTGCGCTTCCTGTTCAAGGACGAGGTGCGGCAGCTCGGCCGCGAGCTGGGGCTGCCCGAGGAGCTGATCGGCCGCCATCCGTTTCCCGGGCCGGGGCTCGCGGTCCGCATCCTGGGGGAGGTCACGGCGGAGCGCGTCGCCCTCCTCCAGGAGGCCGACGCCATCTTCCTCCACGAGCTGCGCGAGAGCGGCTGGTACGAGAAGACCAGCCAGGCCTTCGCGGTGCTGTTGCCGGTCAAGAGCGTCGGGGTGATGGGGGACTACCGCACCTACGAGAGCGTGATTGCGCTGCGCGCCGTCGAGACCCAGGACTTCATGACCGCC
>JBKKAU010000351.1:0-3159 GCA_046714475.1 Thermoanaerobaculia bacterium | reverse complement strand
GCGGGGGCTGCCGCCGGGGCGGGTGCCGAGGCCCTGACCGTGTGCGACCCGGGCGCGGAGGCGCCCCCGGGGCCGCTCCCGGTCGGCGCGGCCGACGGCATCGCCGTCATCGGCCTCGGCGGCCGCTTCCCCGGCGCCCGCGACATCGCCTCGTTCTGGCGCAACCTGCTCGACGGCGTCGACGCCGCCCGCGACCTTTCGGAGCGGGACCTGGCGTCGGCGGGGGTCGCCCCGGAGCTGCTGCACAACCCCGCCTACGTGCGGCGGGGCATGGTGCTCGACGGCGTCGAGCAGTTCGACGCGCCGTTCTTCGGCTTCACGCCGCGCGAGGCCGAGTTGCTCGATCCTCAGCACCGGCTCTTCCTGGAGTGCGCCTGGGAGGCGCTGGAGGACGCCGGCTACGACCCCGAGCGGTTCGACGGCGCCGTCGGCGTCTTCGCCAGCGCCCTCACCAGCCACTACCTGCTGGCGAACCTGGTGCCCAACCGCCGGCTCATCGAATCGGTGGGCGCGCTGACGGTGCGGATCCTGAGCGACAAGGACTTCCTCGCCACCCGCGTCTCCTACAAGCTGAACCTGCGCGGCCCCAGCCTGTCGGTCCAGACCGCCTGCTCCAGCTCGCTGGTCGCCACCCACCTCGCCTGCCAGAGCCTGATGAGCTACGAGTGCGACATGGCCCTGGTCGGCGGCGTGTCGGTCAACCTGCCGCAGGGCTCGGGCTACCTCTACAACGAGGGGGGCATCTACTCGCCGGACGGGCTCTGCCGCGCCTTCGACGCCCGGGCGCAGGGCACGGTCAACGGCAGCGGCCTGGGGATCGTCGTGCTGCGGCGGCTGGAGGACGCGCTCGCCGACGGCGACCGCGTGCGCGCCGTGATCCTCGGCTCGGCGATCAACAACGACGGCTCGCTCAAGGTCGGGTTCACCGCCCCCAGCGTCGAGGGCCAGGCCGAGGTGGTGGCCGCGGCCCAGGAGTTCGCCGGCGTCGACCCCGGGACCGTCACCTACATCGAGGCGCACGGCACTGGCACCGCCCTGGGCGATCCGGTCGAGGTCGGCGCCCTGACCCAGGTCTTCCGCGAGAAGACCGACCGCCGCGGCTTCTGCGCCGTCGGCTCGGTCAAGACCAACATCGGCCACCTGGACGCCGCCGCCGGAGTCGCCAGCCTGATCAAGACGACTCTGGCGCTGGAGAGCGGCCTGCTGCCGCCGAGCCTGCACTGCAATGAGCCCAACCCCCGCATCGACTTCCCGAGCACGCCGTTCTACGTCAACACGCGGCTGGCGGAGTGGAAGACGGACGGGATGCCGCGGCGCGCCGGCGTTAGCTCGCTCGGCGTGGGCGGCACCAATGCCCACGTCATCCTGGAGCAGGCGCCGCCCGTCGAGCCCTCGGGGCCGTCCCGCTCCTGGCAGCTCCTGCTGCTGTCGGCGCGCGAGGAGGCGGCGCTGGAGGAGGCGACCGGTCGTCTGGCCGGATACCTGGGCGCGCTGCCGGAAGGGGACCTGCCCGCGCTCGCCGACCTTGCCTTCACGCTGCAGACCGGCCGCCGGGCCTTCGCCCACCGCCGCGCCCTGATTTGCTGCGGAGCCCGCGACGCCCTCGCGGCCCTGGAGGCCGAACCCCGCCGGATCCATACCGCCGAGGCCCCGGGCGGGAGGGAGGTTGTTTTCCTGTTCTCCGGCCAGGGGAGCCAGTACCCCGGCATGGGGGAGGAGCTCTACCGCTGCGAGCCGACCTTCCGCGAGGCCGTCGACCGCGGCGCCGAGCGGCTGCGGCAGCACCTCGGGCTCGACCTGCGCCAGCTCCTCTACCCGCGGCCGGAGGAGCGCGAGGCCGCCGCGCGCCAGCTCGAGCAGACGCGCCTCACCCAGCCGGCGGTCTTCCTTGTCGAGTACGCGCTGGCCCGCCTGTGGATGGAGTGGGGTGTCGTACCCAGGGCGATGATCGGCCACAGCATCGGCGAGTACACGGCCGCCTGCCTGGCCGGCGTGCTGCAGTTCGAGGACGCGCTCGACCTGGTGGCGGTCCGCGGCCGGCTGATGCAGGGGCTGCCGCCCGGCGCCATGCTCAGCGTCTCGCTCCCCCAGGAGGAGCTGGCGCCATGGCTCGGCGACCGGATGTCGCTGGCTGCGGTCAACGCCGGGGCGCTCTGCATGGTCTCCGGACCGCACGATGTGGTGGACGCTCTGGCGGCGGAGCTCGCCGGGCGCGGAGTCGAGCACCGCCGGCTCCACACGTCGCACGCCTTCCACTCGGCGATGATGGAGCCGATCCTCGGCGCTTTCGCCGAGCGGGTAGGCCAGGTGGAGCTGCGGGCGCCGCGCGTCCCGTTCCTCTCCAACGTCACCGGCGGCTGGATCACGGCCGGCGAGGCGACCGACCCGCGCTACTGGGCGCGGCACTTGCGCCAGCCGGTGCTCTTCTCGGCCGGCGTGCGCAAGCTGCTCCGGCGGCCGGAGCGCCTCTATCTGGAGGTCGGGCCAGGTCACAGCCTGACGCGGCTCGTGCGGCTGCACCGCCGGGAGGACGGGCGCGTGCCCGAGGCCGTGCCGTCGCTGCGCCACGCGCGGGACGAGGGCTCCGACCTGCAGACCCTGCTCACCGCCCTCGGCCGGCTCTGGACCGCCGGCGCCCAGGTCGACTGGTCCGGCTTCTACCGGCGCGAGCGGCGGCTCCGGGCCGCGGCACCCACCTATCCGTTCCAGCGGCGGCACTACTGGATCGACCCCCCGCCACGCGAGGCGGGCGCGCGGAGAGAGACCCCCGCCGTCGCGTCACGCGGCCCATGGCTCCTGCTCGGCCCCGCCGCGCGGCTCGCCCGGCGGCTGGAGGAGAGGGGAGAGACAGTGGTCGAGCGGCTGGAGGAGGCCGCCACAGTCGTCTGCTGGTCCGAGCCTCCGGCATTTGAGGAGCTCGCGGCGCCGCAGGTCGTGGTCGTCACCGAGCGCGCCGTGGACCTCTCCGGGGAGGAGCCGCTCTACCTCGGCGCGCCTCTCGTCCCCTGCGGCTGGCGGAGGATCGATGTCGTGCCCGCGCCGCCCGGCACGCCCCGGGAAGGGGAGCTGCTCGACACCCTGGCCGCCGAGCTGACGGCCGCGTCCGAGCCGCTCGTGGTCCTGCGCGGCGGCGGCGCGACCCCCTGGCTGCGCCTGACC
>JBKKAU010000350.1:0-1535 GCA_046714475.1 Thermoanaerobaculia bacterium | reverse complement strand
CTCGTCCACGATGACGTGCACGAGATCGAGCATGTCGTAGGGCTGGTTGGGAGACTCCGGCACCAGGCGATCGAGCGCCTCGTCTTCGCGATCGCTGGGGTCCGCGGTCTGCCGGCGCGGCGGATCGTCGACGTTGTTGCTCGGCAGGTAGGACAGCAGCTCGCGGATCGCCGCCAGGCAGGCGGCGTCGTTGGGCACGGTGACGTGGCAGACGCCGCTCTTCGCCGCGTGCGTCGTGGCCCCGCCGAGCTCCTCCTTGGTCACCTCTTCGTGGGTCACGGTCTTGATGACGTCCGGACCGGTCACGAACATGTAGCTGGTCTCTTCGACCATGAAGATGAAATCGGTGATCGCCGGCGAGTAGACGGCGCCGCCCGCGCAGGGGCCCATGATGGCGCTGATCTGCGGCACGACCCCCGAGGACAGGGTGTTGCGCAGGAAGATGTCGGCGTAGCCGCCGAGCGACGCCACCCCCTCCTGGATGCGGGCGCCGCCCGAGTCGTTCAAGCCGAGGACCGGCGCGCCGTTCTCGACCGCCAGGTCCATGATCTTGCAGATCTTCTGCGCGTTGGTCTCGGAGAGGGAGCCGCCGAAGACCGTGAAGTCCTGGGCGAAGACGTAGACCAGCCGGCCGTCGATCGTGCCGTAGCCGCAGACCACCCCGTCGCCGGGGATGGAGACGCGGTCCATGCCGAAATCCCGGCAGCGGTGCGTGACCAGGGCGTCGACCTCGACGAACGAGCCGGCGTCGAGGAGCATCTCGACCCGCTCCCGCGCCGTCAGCTTGCCCGCCTCGTGCTGGCGCCGGATGCGGTCCTCGCCGCCGCCCAGCTCCGCCGCCGCCAGGCGGCGCTGCAGCTCCTCGATCCGTTCTGTTCTGGCCTGACTCATGGCGGCGGATCTTATCACCGCCCTCACCCCCCGCCTCTCCTGTGCCACAATCCCGCCCCGCGATGCCTTTTTCGGAGCTGGATACCGCCGCCGTCGCCCGCACCCTCTCCCAGATCGCCGAGCAGCCGGAGGACCTGGTGGACGCCTTCTTCGAGCGGCGCGAGGAGGTGGAGCTGCAGCCCGACGACGAGCCCGCCGGCCTGCGGGTCTGGCGCGACGAGGGCTTCGCGGTCCGCCTGGTGCGCGCCGGGAAGACCTGGCTCGCGTCCCGCGACGGCCTCGACAGCCGCGCCTTTGCCGAGGCCCTGCGCCAGGTCGCCCGCGCCATGCCCTCCGCCACCTACCCCGAGCCCGCCCTGCGGTCGGCGCCGCCGCCGGAGGTGAAAGTCCCCGAGCTTCACGACTTCGGGCCGGCCGTGGCCCGCGCCGTGCGGGACCACCACGTGGGCTTCCCCGTGCGCCTCACCGTGCGCCGGCACCGGCGCTGGCTGCAGGTCGTAGGCCCCCGGCTGGTCCCCGCGGCCGAGAGCGAAACCTTCTACAGCTGCACGGCCGAGGCCTCCTGGGGCCGCTACGGCACGCTGCTGGCGCGTCTCGACCACGCCGCCGCCGAGAGCGTCGCCGCCGTGGCCGTGTCCCTGTTC
>JBKKAU010000349.1:0-8652 GCA_046714475.1 Thermoanaerobaculia bacterium | reverse complement strand
CCGCCGAAGAGGACCGGCACCTCCGAGTCGACCGTGTCATAGAGGTCGTAGGGATGGGCCCGGCGCACGTCGTAGGGGACACCGCTCGCCCGCAGGCACGGCCCGGTCCAGCCCCAGTTGACCGCCTCCTCGCCGGAGATGGCCGCGACGCCGACCGAGCGGTCGAGCCAGATCCGGTTCTTGTCGACCAGCTTCTCGACGTCCGAGATGAACGGCGGGATCATCTCGAGCAGGGTCCGGCTGCGCGACTCGAAGTCCGGCGGCAGGTCGTGGATGAGGCCGCCGATCCGGCAGGCGGAAACCGTCAGGCGGGCGCCGCAGACCGACTCGAGCAGGCCGTAGACCTCCTCGCGGATCTGGAACATGTACCAGAAGTTGGTGAGCGCGCCGGCGTCCACCAGCGTGGTGCCGTTGCACACGCAGTGGTCCATGATGCGCGAGAACTCGGAGAGGATCGTCCGCGCCCAGACCGCCCTCGGCGGCACCTCGACGCCCAGCATCTTCTCCACCGTCTTGCAGTAGCCGACGTTGTTGATGAAGGCCGAGCAGTAGTTGAGCCGGTCGGTGTAGGGGATCACCTGCTGCCAGGAGTGGGTCTCCGCCATCTTCTCGAAGCAGCGGTGCAGGTAGCCGATCTCCACGTCGGAGGCGACGATCGTCTCGCCGTCGAGCACGGCCATCAGGCGGAAGGTGCCGTGCATGGCCGGGTGGGAGGGGCCGATGTTGACCGTCATCCGTTCGAACAGGTCGTCCTCCCCGTCCGGGAGGTCGAAGTGCGGCTTGTAGATCTTGTCCTCGGTGAGGATCCAGCGCCGCGCCGGGTCGTAGTCCTTGCGCAGCGGGTGCCCCTCGAACCCCTCGTGGCAGAGGATGCGGCGCAGGTTCGGGTGCCCGTCGACGCGGACGCCGAACATGTCGTAGATCTCGCGCTCGAACCAGTCGCAGCCCTTCCAGACCGGGATCAGCGAGGGGAGGACCGCGTCGTCCTCGGAGAGCGGCACCTTGAGGCGCAGCCGGGCGTTGCGCGGGATCGAGTAGAGCTGGTAGACGGCCTCGAAACGCTCCTCGCGCTCCGGGAAGTCGACCCCGAACAGGTCGAGCATCAGGTCGAACTGCGTCGCCGGGTTCGAGCGCAGCTCGCGCGCCACGGCGGCGAGGGCGTCGCGGCGGACGATCCAGGTCGGCTGGTCGAGCCCCTCCTGCGGCACGATGCTCCCCTCGGGGAACTTCGAGCGCACCGCTTCGAGGGAGGGGTCGGCCGCGGTCCCGGGCGATGTCTCAGGCAGGGGCGCCAGTGTGGACACGCTCGCGGCTCTCCTTTTCCTTGTCCTTATCTTCCTGGGGGGCATCCAGGCTCTCCACCGGCTCGGGGTACTCCCGGCCGTGCCGGCGGCGGTCGCGGACGACCTTCTCCTTGAGCTGGAGGATGCCGTAGATCAGCCCCTCCGGCGTCGGCGGGCAGCCCGGGACGTAGACGTCCACCGGGATGATCTCGTCGATGCCCTGCATCACGTGGTAGGCGCGGTAGAAGCCGCCCGAGCAGGCGCAGGCGCCCATGGAGATCACCCATCTGGGCTCGGCCATCTGGTCGTAGATCTTCTTGAGGACCGGCGCCATCTTGTCGTTGATGGTGCCGGCCACCAGCAGCACGTCGCTCTGCCGGGGCGAGAAACGCACCACCTCCGAGCCGAAGCGGGCCACGTCATAGTGGCTGGAGACCGTCGCCATGAACTCGATGGCGCAGCAGGCCGTGCCGAACGGGAACGGCCAGAACGAGTTGCGCTGCGCCCAGTCTTCCAGAGCCTCGAACTTGGTGCTGACCCAGCTTTCTCCGGTCAATGCCATGATTCAACCCTCTCGCCGGCAGTCTATCACTTGTGACCGTGGGTCACAAGCTCACCGAACCCTTTGTTTTCATGGGACTTAGGTCTACAGGAACAAGCGCAGGAACAAGCGCCGGAACGGGCGGGGGACACCCCGCCGGGGGGCTCTTCCCTTCTCTCCACACTCTCTTCAACGCGGGGTCCTTGAAGCGGCATTCCGGGCGCGTCTCCTGGAATACCCCGCCGCTCCGGGCGGTTGTATTGATTGACTGCACTGTTCAAGCGTTTCGAAATTCCGTAGAGTCAAGTCTCTCTCTTCTTCGTCATGCATCCGGGGGGTTGGCGGAACCCTCCAAAGCTAGTAAGAGAGACCAACACTACCCCGCCTGACATGGGACCCTGGGGTCCCAACAAAGAGGAGTCCTATGAAGCGCATTGTCGCGATGACCGCGCTCGTCTGTCTGTCTGTCTTCTCCAACCAGGCCGCGGCGCAGATGGCGCCCGTCGAGCCTCTCGAGCCCACGTCGGCGCCGGCGGCGGTGTCCGTCGAAGACGGCGTCACCGCCTGGTTCGTCGAGCTGCAAGGCCCGCCGGTCGCCGACGGCGGCGATCCCGCCGCGCTCGCCACGGAGAAGAAGGCCTTCCGGGACGCCGCCCACCAGGCGGGAGTCAAACTCAAGGAGCGTTACAGCTACGAACAGCTCTGGAACGGCCTGTCCGTCCAGGTCGGCCCCGAGGGCCTGTCCAAGCTGCGGCGCCTGACCGGCGTCAAGAACCTCTATCCGGTCGTGTCGCTGGCGCTGCCGGAGACGGAGCCGGCCAACGCGCCGGAGCTGTCGACGGCCATCGCCATGACCCAGGCCGACATCGCGCAGAGCGAGCTCGGCCTGACCGGCCGCGGCATCCGGGTGGCGATCATGGACACCGGCGTCGACTACGACCATCCGGACCTCGGCGGCTGCTTCGGTCCGGGCTGCCGCGTCGAGGTCGGCTACGACTTCGTCGGTGACGCCTACAACAACGACAGCACCATGCCCTCGTACAACCCGGTGCCGACGCCCGACCTGCTGCCGGACGACTGCGGCGGCCACGGCACGCACGTGGCGGGCATCGTCGGCGCCAACGGCGGCGTCCGCGGCGTCGCCCCCGGCGTCACCTTCGGCGCCTACAAGGTGTTCGGCTGTGAAGGCTCGACCGACGCCGACATCATGGCAGCCGCCATGGAGCGCATCGCCATCGACGGCGCCGACGTGGTCAACATCAGCATCGGCGCCGCCTTCCAGTGGCCGCAGTACCCCACCGCCCAGGCGGCCGACCGTCTGGTCCAGAAGGGCATCGTCGTCGTCACCTCGGCCGGCAACAGCGGCAGCGCCGGCGTCTACGCCGTCGGCGCCCCGGGAACCGCCCGCAAGGTGATCGCGGTGGCCTCGTACAACAACACGCACGTCAAGAACCCGGCCTTCTCGATCTCCCCGGACGGCAAGCTGATCGGCTACAGCCCCGCCAACGGCTCCCCGACGACGCCGGTGTCCGGCGGCGGCCCGCTGGCCGCGACCGGCACCCCCACCTCCACCGCCGACGGCTGCTCGCCGCTGGCGGCGGGCAGCTTGAGCGGCAAGATCGCGCTGATCCGGCGCGGCACCTGCGGCTTCTACGACAAGAGCCTCAACGCCCAGAACGCGGGCGCGGCCGGCGTCGTGCTCTACAACAACCAGGCCGGCACCTTCGTCCCCAACGTCATCGGCGCGGTCGCCATCACCGTGCCGGTGGTGGCGGTCTCGGCGGCGGACGGCGCCTTGATCCACAACCGGATCGCGGCCGGCCCGACCGTCCTGACCTGGACGGCCCAGACGATCGCCACGCCGATCGCCGGCGGCAACCTGATCGCGGGCAGCAGCTCCTACGGCCTGTCGCCCGACCTCGCCTTGAAGCCGGACATCGGCGCTCCCGGCGCCCAGATCCGCTCGACCATCCCGGTCGAGTACGGCTCCTACGCCAACCTGAGCGGTACGTCGATGTCTTCGCCGCACGTGGCCGGTGGCGTGGCCCTGCTGCTGGAGGCGCGTCCGAACACCTCGCCGGCGGCGGTGCAGGCCCTGCTCCAGAACACCGCCGAGCCGCGTCCCTGGGCCGGCAACCCCACCCTCGGCTTCCTCGACAACGTCCACCGTCAGGGCGCGGGCATGCTGCGCATCGCCGACGCCGTCCGTGCGGCGGCCAAGGTGGAGCCCGGCAAGCTGTCGCTCGGTGAGAGCGAGGCCGGCCCGGTGACCCGTACGCTGACCGTCGAGAACAACGGCCCCGCGGCCGTGACCTACCAGCTGGGCCATGCCCCGGCCCTGGCCACCGGCGGCTCCACCTTCGTGCCCAGCTTCTTCGCCGGGTTCGCGACGGCGGCCTGGAGCGTCCCGACGGTGACGGTGCCCGCCGGCGGCACGGCGACCGTCGACGTGACGATCACCGCTCCGTCCAGCCTGGCCGACCGCAGCGTGTACGGCGGCTACCTGGTGCTGACGCCGCAGGGCGGCGGCCAGGTGGTGCGGGTGCCGTACGCCGGCTTCAAGGGCGACTACCAGTCGATCCTCGTGCTGAAGCCGACGACCAACGGTTTCCCCTGGCTGGCGAAGCTGAACGCCACCTCCTACGCCAACCAGCCCGGCGGCGCGACCTACACGATGCAGGGCGCCGACGTCCCGTACTTCCTGGTCCACCTCGACCACCAGGTGCGGGAGCTGCGTCTGGAGGTCTTCGACGCGGTCAGCGGCAAGTCCTGGCACCGGGCGCTGTCGCAGGACTACGTGGGCCGCAACAGCGGCGCCAACAGCTGGTTCACGCTGTCCTGGGACGGCATCACGACCAGCGGCAACAAGAACTACACCGTGCCGGACGGCCAGTACATCGTCCGCATGACGGTCCGCAAGGCCCTGGGCGACTCGTCCAACCCGGCGCACTCCGAGACCTGGACCTCGCCGGTCATCACCATCGACCGTCCGTAACGGACGTTTTTTCCTGAGGAGAGGCCGGCGGGAGCGATCCCGCCGGCTTTTTCTTCTTCAGCCGGAAGGACGAGGGGCGATCACAGGCGCTGGTATTGACGCTGGTGTGAAGAAATCTTCATACTTGGTTCTGAGGGTGCGTCTATGGCAATTGTCAAGACAGCGATATCGCTCCAGGAGTCTCTGTTCGAGCGGGCTGACGCTCTGGCCCAGCAGCTTCACCTCTCACGAAGCCAGCTCTTCGCGCGAGCACTCGGGGAATACCTCGATCGCCACGAGAACCGAATGCTGCTCGAGGCCATCAATCGCTCCCTCGAAGAAGATCAGGAACCAAGTGAACGGGACCATCTCCGGCGCATGCGCTCTGTCCAGCGGAGGCGGGTCCAGGGCCAGTGGTGATCCGGCAGGGGGATGTGTTCTGGGTCAACCTTGGAGAACCTTCCGGGTCGGGTCCCGGTTTTCTTCATCCTCACGTGGTGGTTCAGAATGACATCTTCAATCAGAGCCGTCTGAGTACGGTTGTAGTCTGTACCGTCACGTCCAACATCAAGCGGGCTCAAGTTCCAGGCAATGTCCTCTTAGAGGAAGGGGAGGCGAACCTTCCCAAGCGCAGTGTCGTAATCGTTTCGCAGCTTTTCACGATAGACAAAGACGACTTGGTGGACCAGATCGGTACACTGTCGGCGGATCGCACCCGCCAAGTCCTTGAAGGGGTCTATCTGCTCCTTGAGCCTCGCGAGATCGAAGAGTGAGCGCTCCAGATCTCGGGATAGTCATGCTCGCCCGAGGTCGCAGACAATTTGCCCTGGGCCGAGCAGGCTCATACCGCAGTCGGAGCCGCCTCGCCCTCGGGTAAGGTATGCCTCGCCCGAGGTGGCAGACGACTTGATCCAGGTTGGAGGGCTTCACCCGCAGTCGCAGACTGCTGGACCGAAGGTTGAGTGGCCTCGCCCGCAGTTACGGACGGTGCAACCTCGGGCAAGGCGCCTCCAACCGCGGGCGCGATCGACTCGGAATCGGGTGGGAATGACGCAGGCTCCCGAGAATCCGTCTCAGACTCTCTCGAGAACGTTCCAGACTCCCGAGGATCTGCCGCAACCTCTCCAGAGATTGCCGCAACCTTCATGGAGTCTGGGCCAGACGATCCAGAGGCTGGCTCGTACTCTCCAGAGAACGGGCCGTTCTCCAGAGAATCTGAGTCAGACTCCCCAGAGAATGGGCCATTCTCTCCGGAGAACGAACCGTTCTTTCCTGGAGCAGAGCCGTTCGCCGCGGAATCTGGCCCGTTCTCTCCAGAGGCTGAGCCATTCTCTCCAGAGAACGAGACGCTCTCCGCGGAATCCGGCCCGCTCTCTCTGGAGACTGAACCAGGCTCCAGGGAATCTCAGCCAGACTCTCCAGAGGTTGGGCCGTGCTCTCCAGAGGACGAGCCGTTCTCCCGCGAGCAGAGCCGTTCTCAGCGGAGTCCGGCCCGTTCTCCCCGGAGGCTGCGACATTTTCTCCGGAGCACGAGGCGCGGGCTCGGCGCAGGAGGGCGATGAAACGGCGAACGCCCCGAGGGATGCCTCCCCCGGGGCGTTTTCACTCTGAGGCGCGCCGCGCGGCGGTCAAGGCAAGGGGGCGGTGAGCCCCCGCAGCCAGTCCGCCAGACGCTGCAGCCGCACGCGGCGGCCGCCGGCCGCCGGCACCTTCTGCCACGTCTGGGCATCGGCCAGGATGGACCGTATGTCCTCCGGGACAATGATGTTCGCCCAGGAGAGCCACTTCCCGAGATCCTGGAGGGCAGCCTTGTCGACGTTCTGCCAACTCCCCACGCCGGCCAGTTTCTGCGCGAGGTCCGCCGGCAGTCGCTGAGTCCGGGTCAGCTGCAGCTCCAGCACGAGGATCCGATCCACCAGATCCTCGATGTCCAACCGCAGCGGATCCGTGAAGGGCCGGCACGCGGCGGGCTCCTGGGTTATGGGCTCGCAGTCGGTGGGGCACTGCTCGCCACCGGCACAGACACCGTCACCGCAGACGGGCTGGGTTCCCGTCGTGGGCGGGCCGAAGACCTGAGGGTAAGCGGCCAGGATCGGCCCGAACGGGTTGCCGGCGGCGTCCCGCTGCCGTCGCTCCGGCGAGTAGCTGATCTCCCCCTGCGGCCTCGCCCTGTTCCGGAAGTACACGGTCACCGGGAACTGGACATGGGGCTCCGTGAAGAAGGCCCAGGGCAGGTCCGGACGGGTGATTGGCGTCGGCGTCTCGGGCCGCTTCCCTTCCTGGCTCGGGGAACGGGTCCACGCCCACTCCGCGATGAACACGAAGCTCTCCGGGTGATAGATGAGGTCGACCCTCTCGCGGTCGGTGGCCGAGCAGTTGAAAGCCCCCGGTGCAAGGCTGGCGCCGGGGAGCAGACCGGCGACGGGACGGCCCTGACGGCACCACTCCACCAACGCGGCGCCGGCGAGCACCTCCCACTCCGCCCCGGCTCTCGGGGTTGCGTAGGTGGCATCGATGTCCCCGCCGGTGTACCGGCAGGCCCACTCCGGACCGAAGCGGTTCACGACGAGGCGTCCATCCGGCCCGAAAGGATCGCACGCGGTGTTGAGCCTGGCGGCTCCCATGGGCCTCCAGGAGGTGGGGGTGCCGTTCGCGAAGACCATACCGGCACCAGGCTTGACTTGAGCGGAAGCTGCGGAGGCGAAGACGGTCGCCAGGGCTAGCACTGCGAGGATGTACTTCTTCATCGATCTCTCCCTTCGGGATCGGTTCTGGCGCATCGTGTAACGCGCTCCGCCCTCCGCGTATTCCTCCCGAGGGTGTGACGTCCCCCCGGCTTCAGGACGGACGGTCCCGTGGAGAGGGCTCGGCTCAGGAAGGCGACGACGCGGCGAACGGCGCCGCGGTGCCCTTGTCCACCTCGGCGGGGAGCTGGACGTCGCTGTGGGAGGCGTTCAGGTAGTCGCGCAGCGCTTCGAGCTGCTGCAGGTGCTCCTTCTGCGCGGCGATGACCTTCATGAGGACGTCCGCGGCTTCCTGCTCCACGTCGCGGACCATCTTGGGATAGAGGACGTCGTTCTCGTAGCGCTCCTCGGCGATGGCGGTGGCGATGTCCGCGTTGGTGCCGCGCGCCTGCCCCGCCGCGTCCAGCAGCTGGATCGCCAGCCGGTCCTTGGCCTCCGCCATCCGCAGCCAGTGTTTCGCCAGGTTCGGCAGGCCGTCCTGCTCGGCCCGGACAGCGTAGGCGCGGCAGCGGGCGGCGCTCACCGCCTCGGCCGTAAAGCCAGTCTTCAGGTGCTCCTGATAACGCGGGATCCTCGACACGGTGTGCTCTCCTCCTGCTTCACGCTAAGATGCCCTGGCGTTCCTCTGCGGCCCCGCTTCGCCAGGGAGGGAGCCGCCATTCTAGCGGAAACTTCCCTCCCTCTGGAGCGTAGTGCGCTTCGGGTGCGCTGAAAACGCCTTCCCTCGGACGACCCTGTGGAAAAGCCCTCTTCACGTCGAGCCCTCCTGCTGGCGGGGACCGGATTCGTCGCCGTAGCCTTCGGGCTCGCGTGGCTGAACATCCCCTATCTCAGCGCCTTCCTGCGGCTGACGTTCGCCGGCTCGGGCCTGCTGCTGCTGCTCTGGCTGCTCTGGCGGGGCTTCCGGGTGTTCCTTTGGAAGGTCGGCCGGCGCCTGGCCTTCTCCTACTTCCTGATCGGCGTGCTGCCGATCCCCATGGTGCTGCTGTTGCTCGGCGTCGTGGCCTACCTGCTCTCCGGCTTCTTCCTCGGCCACGTCTTCCGGGACGCCACGGAAGACCTCCAGACCGAGCTCGACCTGCTCGCCCGCGCCCGCGTCGCGGCGCTCGC
>JBKKAU010000348.1:0-1425 GCA_046714475.1 Thermoanaerobaculia bacterium | reverse complement strand
CCGGTCAGGAAGACCGTAAACCCCTGCCGGTGGCGCGGCGGATGGGTGCGGCGCAGCTCCTCCGCCACCTCGGGGAAGGTGAACCAGACCGGGATCTCCTTGCCTTCGGCGAGGCGCCGCCGCAGCTCCGTGCCCGAGATGTCGAGCACCCGCGAGCCGGCCGGGATCTCGTCCTGCGGCATGTAGGTGTCGAGGTCCTCGACGTAGCTGAGCTGCTGGAACGGCACCATCTTCATCCCCAGCTCCTCCTCGTGCTCGCGCAGCAGCTCCTGGGCGTCGTAGGGGCCGTAGAAGGGCTTCCCCTGCGAGTCCTTGCCCGGGCCGGCGTGGTCGCGGCCGACGATGAAGTGGGTGCAGCCGTAGTTCTTGCGGATGATGGCGTGGAGCAGCCCCTCGCGCGGCCCGCCCATGCGCATGGCGAGCGGCAGCAGCGAAAGCTTCACCGTGTGCTGCGGGTAGCGGTTGAGCACCGCCTGGTAGCAGCGCACCCGGGTGTAATGGTCGAGGTCGCCCGGCTTGGTCATGCCGACGACCGGGTGGATCAGCAGGTTGGCCTGTGCCTCTTTGGCCGCCCGTAGCGTCAATTCGCAATGCGCCCGGTGCATCGGGTTGCGGGTCTGGAAGGCGACGACGCGGCGCCAGCCCTCGCGGGCGAACTCGGCGCGCAGCTCGGCCGGGGTGTGGCGCAGGGCGCGGAAGTCGTAGTGGATGGGGAGCTGCAGCCCCTCGAGCCGGCCGCCGAGCGCGAACGGATGGGTGCGGTGGAGCAGGTGCGCCACCCCCGGGTGGGTCGGGTCGAGGGTACCGAAGACCGCCTCGGCGCTCCGCTCCCGGTCGAGCTCCCAGACCTCGTCCACGTGCAGGGCCGCGAGCATCACCCCCTCAGGGTCGCGCAGTGCCAGGGCGCCGCCCTTCTTGAGCTTCTGCGCCAGCTCCTGCGGCACGTCGAGCAGGATCGGGATCGGCCAGAGGGTGCCGTCGGCGAGGCGCATCCGCTCGCAGACCGAGTCGTGGTCGGCCCGGCCCATGAAGCCGGTCAAGGGCGAGAAGGAGCCGTTGAGCAGTAGCTCGAGGTCGCAGAACTGGCGCGGCGTCAGGTCCCACGACGGCCAGTCGCGGGAGGCCGCCTTGAGCTCGGCGGAGCGGTCGGCGTCCGCCATGAGGTCGATGAGCTCGCCGCCGTGCGGCGCGATGAGATGACTGGAAGCGCCCTCGCCGCGGTCGCGGTCGGGGCTGGGAGTCGGAAAGGTGGCGATCTGGGCCATGGACAGAGTTCCTCCTGAGGACTTCGAAGCCGAATACCTAGATATAGGTGTGGATCGATGAGTTTGCGGGACACACTGGTCCCGGAGGGGTGTCATTCAAGAACGGGGCCAGCTTGGGGGAGGACTACCTCCGGGACGGCGGGCGGGAGGGCGAGGGCTC
>JBKKAU010000347.1:0-4567 GCA_046714475.1 Thermoanaerobaculia bacterium | reverse complement strand
GCGGCAGCTCGGCCGCGAGCTGGGGCTTCCCGAGGAGCTGATCGGCCGCCATCCGTTCCCCGGGCCGGGGCTCGCGGTCCGTATCCTGGGGGAGGTCACGGCGGCGCGCGTGGCGCTCCTTCAGGAGGCCGCCGCCATCTTCCTCCACGAGCTGCGCGAGAGCGGCTGGTACGACAAGGTGAGCCAGGCCTTCGCGGTCCTGCTGCCGGTCCGGAGCGTCGGCGTGATGGGCGACTTCCGGACCTACGAGAGCGTCGTCGCGCTGCGCGCCGTCGAGACCCAGGACTTCATGACCGCCGACTGGAGCCCGCTGCCGTACGACCTCCTCGGACGGGTCTCCAACCGCATCGTCAACGAGATCCGCGGCATCAACCGCGTGGTCTACGACGTCACCAGCAAGCCGCCGGCGACGATCGAATGGGAATGAACCCCTACGACGTCGGCAGCTGCGGCTGGCTCGGAGCGCCGCTCACCTTGCGGCCAAAGAGGGTCGACACCAACAGCCAACCCACCGGGACCAGCACCAGCAGGTAGCTGAGGATCTGGCCGTAGACGCCGTCCGGGCCGTACGGCTCGGTGGCCCAGTGCAGCGCCTCGCTGTTGGGGAAGAGGTTCGCCTCGGTCAGCTCGTGGACGCCGTAGATCAGCAGCTGGACCACGAAGACCAGCAGGAACGCCGCCGTCACCTGGAAGAAGCGCGCCAGGTTGATGCGGTGGCCGTACCGGGACCAGGCCCAGGCGAGGGCCGCGGCGACCAGCGTGCCGGCGACGGCGCCCAGGATGAGCTGGGTCGACTTCACCTGGAAGAGCAGGGCGTTGAAGAGCAGCGCGGTCTCCATGCCTTCGCGGGTGATCATCAGCAGGGTGAAGAAAAAGACGCCGAGGAAGGCGCCGGCCCCCACCCGCTCGGCGGAACGCTCGAGCTTCGTCTCGATGTCCCGCTTCATCCGCCGCGCGACCTTCCACATGTGCACCGTGAGCGAGGCCACCAGGAAGGCGGCGACGATCGCCAGCACGCCCTCCCAGAGCGCCTGGTTGGTGGCCCGCTGCAGCAGGAGCCCCGCGCCGATGCTGAGCAGCACCGCGACGCCGGTGCCCCAGTGGATGGCCGGGATGAGCTGCGAGCGGCCTGTCTTCTTCATATAGGCGAGGCTGATGGCGATGATCAGGAAGGCCTCCAGGCCCTCGCGGAGCGTGATGACGAAGGACTGCAGCATGGCGGTTCGACTCCGTGCCGTTATAGGGTCCCGGCGCGCCGGGGGGAGATCTTGAGACATAGTCTCAATTACGAAGTCTTAGGTTAACCTACGATCGGGAGAGGCGTCAACCGCTGGCTAGATCCCAAGATGGCGCGCACGGCTTCGACGAAGGCGGCGGGCTCGAGGGAGGCGTCCAGCGCCAGCGCCAGCGCCTCCGCCGGCTCTTCCAGGGCGGCGAGCGTCGTTTTGCCGCTCCCGGCGACTCCCATCACGAGGACGATCATCGGGGTGGGGCGGGTGGGGCGGGAGCGGCGAGGCGAACGGGGTCAGCGGGCGGCGGCCTGTTTCCCGGCGGCCTGCTTCAGGGTCTCGATGAACTCCTGGGGGGTCTGGATGCGCCGCTGCTCGCCTTGCGACGTCATCCGGTCGACCGGCCTGGGCTGATCCGCTGCCTTGGGATGGATGAAGAACGACGGGTAGCCGCCGATGCGGTACTGCCGGGAGAGCCTTTTTTCCTCCGGCCCCTTCTCCGGGTTGATCCGGACGACCGCCATGTTGCGGAAGTGCTCCTGCACTTCGCGGGTGTTCAGCAGCTTGGTGTTGAACTCGCGGCAGTAGGGGCACCAGTCGGTATAGAAGTAGACGGCCAGGGGCTTGTTGTAGGCGTTGGCCTCGGCGAGGGCCTTCTGGTAGCCCTGTGCCCCCTCGTGCCAGGCATGGGCCGCGGCGGGAGCAGCGGCTGTCGAGGCGGGCTTGGCCTTGGTCTGGTCGGCGCCGGCGTTGCCCGCGACGATCGCCCCGGCGGCGGTGATGAGGATGGACAGCAGAATCCTGGACGCGTATCGATGCATCGAGCTCCTCCTGAGCGATAAACCTGGAGATTGTAACCCGCCTGGCCCGCGGTTAATTTCTTTGCGGCTGGAGGTGGATCGGCGCGATCTTTTCGGGGCTCTTCCGGAGCTCCTTGGCGAGGCGGACCCCGAGCTCCCGCTGCACCCGCACCCGGTCCTCCGGCGCCACCTTGCTGGCGTCGATCCACCCTCCCGCCATCATGCCGTGGCCGCCCCCCTTGCCGCGGCGCCCCACGATCCGGTGCATCACCGAGCCGGCGTCGGCGCGCGTGTTGGTGGTACGGATCGAGAGGTAGAGCCGCTCGCCGAAGTAGCCGGTGCAGAGCGACCAGGTCCTACCCTCCAGGCGCAGCAGCAGGTCGGCGATCTCGGGCACGATGTCCGGCTGGTCGACCCTGCCGAGGTGGCTGATGACGAGGGTGTCGACCCCCGACAGGTTCTCCAGGGCCTCGTGCAGGTTGCTGAAGTAGGCGTGGGATAGCCGCGGGTTCTGGATGCGGGCCAGGATGCGGTGGTCGGCCTTCGGGAAGAAGTGGTCGTAGACCGTCTTGTCGGGGCCGGCGTACTCGCGGGCGAAGTCCTGGGTCTCGGAGCGGATGGCGTAGATCAGGGCGGTCGCGACGGCGTGGGTCCAGCGCACGCCGCTCGCCAGGAGGTACTCGGCGAGGATGGTCGCGGTCGCGCCGTAGCGCGGCCGGACGTCGTAGAACGGGCCGGTCTGGGTGTTCGGGCGCACCGGGTGGTGGTCGACCACGACGTCGGGGACGACCCGCGGCGGCAGCTGGTTGTTGCCGGTCCGCGGCTGGGTGTCGACCAGGGCGAAGCGCTCGTACTTCTTGAGGCTGAGGTTGCGGATGTGGCTGAACGGCAGGTAGAGGCTGCGCACCATCTCGCGGTTCTCGGCCCGTCCGATGATGCCGCCGTAGGCCGTGGTGACCTTCTGCCGGAAGGCGCCGCGCAGGACCCGGGTGAGGATCATGGCCGAGGCCAGGGCGTCCGGGTCGGGGTTGTCGTGGGTGAGCACGAGCCAGCGGCCGCCCTTCCCCTCCCGGACCAGCTCGGTCAGCGCGGCGTAGCAGTCGCGGGTCTGGTCGGTGATCATGGAGGGGCGATTCTAGCGTGCTACCATTCCCCCCCTCCATGATCGAAGAGCTCTTCCGTATCGGATCGTTCTCCATCAGCCCCTTTGGGGTGATGCTGGTCTGCGCCTTTCTGGCGAGCTATTTCCAGCTGCGCTGGGGGATGCGGCGCCTGGGGCTGGGCGACGAGGAGGACGCGAGCGCCCTGGTCTTCGCCGCCGGCCTCGGCGGCATCCTCGGGGCCAAGGTCTACTACGCCATTCTCACCCAGGACTGGCGGGTGCTGATCGACCGTTCGGGCCTGGTCTGGTACGGCGGGTTCATCCTCGGCACTTTGGCGGTGCTGGCGACGATGCACTGGCGCAAGCTCCCCGCCTGGCCGATGCTCGACGCCGCCGCCCCGGCCCTCGCCCTCGGCTACGGCGTCGGCCGTATCGGCTGCTTCCTGGTCGGCGACGACTATGGCCGGCCGACCGACGCGCCGTGGGGCGTCGCCTTCCCCGTCGGGCTGCCCCCGACCCGGGCGGGGGAGCTGCGCGAGCTGTTCGGCGTCGACATCCCGGCCTCGGTGGCGGACGACACGCTGCTCCGCGTCCACCCCACGCAGCTCTACGAGACCGCCATGGGCCTCGCCATCTGGGGCATCGGCCTCTGGCTCTTCAAGCGGGGCCTGCCGGCCGGCATAACCGGCCTGGTGGTGCTCGGCCTGCTCGCCGTCGAGCGTTTCCTGGTCGAGTTCCTGCGCGCCAAGGACGACCGTTTCTTCGGCGGCTTCACGCTGGCGCAGATGATCAGTATCGGGGTGCTGCTGCTCGTCGCCGTCCTCGTCTGGATGCGCCGCCGGCGGCTCGCCTTGAGCCCGGCCTGACCCGCTCCGAGATGTCCCCGCCGCGGCTCCTGACCATCGCCGGCTCCGACTCCGGAGGCGGCGCCGGCATCCAGGCCGACCTCAAGACCTTCGCCGCCCACGGCGCCTACGGCATGAGCGCCATCGCCGCGCTCACCGCCCAGAACACGCGCGAGGTGCGGGCGGTGCACGAGGTTCCGCCGGAGATGGTCGCCGCCCAGATCGACGCGGTCTTCGAGGACATCGGCGTCGACGCGGTCAAGATCGGCATGCTGGCCAACGCCGCCATCGTGCGCGCCGTCGCCGGCCGGCTGCGCGCCCATCTCTCGCATCAGGGGCGGGATGGCCGGCCGCCCCGGCTGCCCTGGCTCCCGATAGTGCTCGACCCGGTGATGGTGGCCAAGAGCGGCGACGCCCTGCTGCGCGACGACGCCGTCGAGGCGCTGGCGGACGAGCTGCTGCCCCTCTGCACCCTGGTCACCCCCAACGTGCCGGAGCTCGAACGCCTGACCGGTCTGCCGGCGGGAACGGAAGAGGAGCGGAGGCGCGCGGCCGAGGCCCTGGCGCGCCGCGGGCCGGCGGTGCTCGCCA
>JBKKAU010000346.1:0-2214 GCA_046714475.1 Thermoanaerobaculia bacterium | reverse complement strand
GCCGTACCCGTACGCTGGCCGGCGGCGACCTTCGCCGCCGTGACCGCCCTGGCGCGCCACGCCGGCGCCACCCCATTCATGGTTCTCCTCGCCGCGTTCCAGACCCTTCTGGGCCGCCTCGCCGGCCAGGATGACGTGGTGGTCGGCACGCCGGTCGCGGGCCGCTCCGTCACCCAGGTGGAGGCGCTGATCGGGTTCTTCGTGAACACCCTGGTCCTGCGGGGGGACAGCCTGGCGGGCGACTCCGGGTTCGCCACGCTCCTGGCGCAGACGCGCGACGGGGTCCTGGCCGCCTTCGAGCACCAGGAGGTGCCGTTCGAACAGTTGGTGGAGGAGCTGCGGCCGGAGCGGAGCCTGGCCTATACGCCCCTGTTCCAGGTGATGCTGGCCCTCCAGAACGTCCCCCTCGGGTACTCGGAGCCCGGCGGCATCACCCTCTCCCCTCTGGCTATGGACCCGGGGACCGCCAAGTTCGACCTCTCCCTCCCCCTGGAGGAGGTCGAGGACGGGCTCGCCGGCTCCCTCCGCTATGCCGCCGGCCTGTTCGACCGCACTACGGCCCTGCGCCTGATCGGGCATCTGGAGCGGCTGCTGCTCTCCGCGGCTGCGGCGCCGGAGCGGCGTCTCTCCGGGCTGGAGATCCTGGCCGAGGCGGAGCGGGCGCAACTCCTGGTGGAATGGAACGATACGGCGGAGGAGACGCCGGCCCTGCCGGTGCACCGCCTGTTCGCGCTGCAGGCGGAGCGCACGCCCGCCGCCGTGGCCGTGAGGGCGGAAGGGGAGACCCTCACGTATGCGGCGCTGGCCGGGCGGGTCCAGGCCTGGGCGGTCCGCCTGCAGGACCTGGGCGCCGGGCCGGAAAAACTGGTGGCTGTCTGCATGGAGCGCTCGGCCGACCTGGTGACCGCGATCCTCGCGGTCCTGGCCTCCGGCGCCGCCTATCTGCCGCTGAGCCCGCGCGACCCGGAGGGGCTCCGCCGCCGCATCTTCGAGGACGCCCGGCCCTGCCTGCTGCTGACCCGGCGTGCCCTGGCCCCGGACGCGACGGTCCGCACGGTGTACGCCGAGGACCTGCCGGGCGCGACGGACGCGGTACCGGTCCCCGCAGACAGGCCTGCCGGAGCCCTCGCCTACGTCCTCTACACTTCCGGCTCTACAGGGCAGCCGAAGGGGGTCGCCGTGGACCATGCCAGCCTGTCCGCCTACCTGGGCTGGATCGCCGGGGTGCTCGGCCGCGCCGGGGTGCGCTGGTTGCCGCTGGTCAGCTCGGAGAGCTTCGACGCGTCGCTTAAGCAGCTCTTCGCCCCCCTGCTGCGGGGGGATGCCGTGCGCGTGGTCGCGGAAGACGACCTGCTGCGGCCTGCCCGTCTGCTGGAGATCCTGGGCGAGGCGCCCGGAGCCGGCTTCAACGCCGTGACCGTACTCTGGGAGGGGCTCCTCGCCGCCGTAGAGAAGGGCGAGGCCGCGCCGCCCGCGGACTTGCGGGCTCTGTTCCTGGGCGGCGACCGGCTCTCCGAAAGCCTGGTGGAGCGCACCCGCCGGACCTTCCCCGGGCTGGTGATCCACAACCTCTACGGCCCCACCGAGACCACGGCCAACGCGGCCTGGGCCCGGGTCGGGGAGGGGGCGCCCGTGACCCTGGGCCGGCCCGTAGGGAACGCGCGCATCGTCCTGCTGGACCACGCACTGCGTCCGGTGCCGGCAGGCGCCGTGGGCGAGCTCTGCGTGGGCGGCGCCGGCTTGGCCCGCGGCTACCTGGGCCGGCCCGATCTGACGGCCGAGCGGTTCCTCCCCGATCCGTTCGGGGGGGCGCCCGGCGCCCGGCTCTACCGGACCGGCGACCTGGCGCGGCGGCAGGCCGACGGCGCCCTGCTATTCCTGGGCCGTGCCGACGAGCAGGTCAAGGTGCACGGCGTGCGGATCGAACTCGCCGAGGTCGAGGCGGCCCTGGCCGCGCATCCGGCGCTCCGTGCGGCGGCGGCGGTCCTGGACGGCACCCGCCTGGCGGCGTTCCTGGTGCCGTCCGCGGAGGCTCCCCCGGCCGAGGCGGTGCGCGCCTTCCTGCGCGAGCGGCTGTCCGAGGTCATGGTGCCCGCGTCCTTCGTCGTCCTGGAGGCGCTGCCGCTCACGGCCACCGGCAAGGTGGACCGCCGCGCCCTGCGGGCCCGGCTCGCGGCCATGCCGCAGGCCGCTGGAGAATGGGAGCCCCCGCGC
>JBKKAU010000345.1:0-1568 GCA_046714475.1 Thermoanaerobaculia bacterium | reverse complement strand
GCCCTTCTTTGTAGCCCAGGGTGGAAACCCTGGGCGGCTATCGGCGGTCGTGCCCCGGCGGAGGGCGCCCCAGGGTTTCCACCCTGGGCTAGGGAGAAGGACGCCCCCTGCGGGGGCTACCCTCCGCCCCCCGGGCAGGGGTAAGCCCCGCCCCTACAGAGAGGTTTGATCGGGAATCTCCGTCGTCTCACTTCCCCTTGTCCGACTGGCCGAGCTCGGAAAACAGCTTGCGGAGCGAGGTCAGCATCATCTTCTCGATCTCTTCTTGCGTGGGCTGCTGGCGGGGAGGCTCCTGCCCAGGCTCCGGGCCCACCGGCTGAAAGCCCTGCAGCGCGGCCCGCAGCCGGGTGGCCGTCTCGCTCGACCTGGCGGGCGCCTGCGGATAGAGAAGGTGGAAGAACTCCGCGGGGTGGAGCCCCATCGCCGCCGTGATGTCCAGCACGTGGTCCACTTTCAGGTCCAGCGTGCCCGCGAAGAGGCGGCTGAGATAGCCGTAGCTCACCCCCAGCTTCTGCTCGATCTCGCGGTTGGTCTTGCCGAGCATACGAAGGGAGGTCCTGAGGACGGCGAGCCAGCGGGCGACTTCTTCCTGGGACATGGCGGGAACAGTGTATACCAGACTCCGGGATCTCTCCAAGCTTCTTGTCTACGTCGTGACGTCTTGACTGGTCCAGTCGATTCATTGTAGAAAACTTCAGCTCTGGCTTGCGGGGAGTGACCGCTTCATCCCGAGTCTTGGCGACAGCTCCGGGTACCCGGAATCAATTGGAGGAGGTTTCCCATGTCTGAGAACGAGCCCGCGGGTCGGCTCCCGCGACCGACCAACGCCTTCGACCCGCACTATCTGCGGCTGATCCGCGATGAAGACGACTCTCCGGCCGCCCTGGAGGGGGAGTTCGCGGGACCGTGGAGCCTTCGGCCCGGCGACTCCGAGTTCGCTCTGTTCCGGCTCTGGGAGGGCTTCGAGCACCGCGACCTGCCGGAAGGCGTCTTCGCGAACCGGGAGGTGGGCTTGACGTTTCTGGCCGTCGCCACCGCGGTAGGACGAGAGCCGCTCTTCCGCATGCCTTTGGAGCCCGGCCCGGACGGCTACGACATCGCCGGCGAAGGCGGGAAGGTCGGACGTCTACGGCTGTTCAACTCCGAATGGGTTCAGGCCGCGCACTATGCCGCCTGCCTTGCCCGTTCGCCCCTGGCGCTGGCCGCCCTTCTGGAGGCGGCGGGGCCGCAGGTCCAGGAGATGGTGGGGCAGATCCTGAGCCGCGGCGTCGCCGGGTCCGGAGACGCTGGCCGCCTTTGGCCCGGGGGCCCGCATCCGTAGAGGGTGCTCCGGTGCTTTCCGCGCGGGATCTCAGAGTCCGTGAAAGAATCGCCGGGCGAGTGTAGCTTGTCGGAGGTGTGGGGGGCTGAAGGGCTGTCGGCGCTGTGCCCCTGATGATCGGGCGGATCGCACGCTGAACGGGAGATCGCATGGAGCGATGTGCCTCGACCGTACTGGCTGAGACAGCACGGGTCGGGACTTGATATCACACGATTTCCACCTCTGCTTTCATGCCTGGGCCAGTGCC
>JBKKAU010000344.1:0-15840 GCA_046714475.1 Thermoanaerobaculia bacterium | reverse complement strand
GCGCTCGAGGGCCGCGGCATACTCGCCGCAGGCCCGGCAGCGCCGGCGATGGGAGTCGTTGTCCGCCGGGGTACCGGGCGTGAAGCGGGCACGGAAGCGGCGACAGGTCCAGCTCATCATGACCCCGCCTCCATGGCGATGGGACCGCCGGTCCAGTGCGTGCCGAGCCGCGCCGTCACCCGGTCCGCGAGGTCCAGGCGGGCGCGGTGGAGCCGCGACTTGACGGTCCCCGGCGGCACCTCCAGATAGGTCGCCGTCTCCTCGACGCTCCACCCCTGCAGGTCGCGCAGCAGCACCACCTCCGCCAGGTCTTCGGCCATCTCCTCGAGAGCGCCATAGACCGCCGCCATCTCCTGGCGGGCCTGGGCCTCGGCGCGCGGATCGTCCGCGGCCGGCATGTGCTGGAGGACCTCTTCGGAGACGGCGATCGAGCGCCGCTCCCGGCGGGTGCTGCGGTAGTGGTCGATGCAGAGGTTGCGGGAGAGGCGCAGGGCCCACCCGAGGAGCGGGCAGTCGCCGCGGTAGCGGCGGAGGTTCTGGTAGAGCCGCAGGAAGATCTCCTGCGTCAGGTCCTCCGCCTCCTGGGTCGAGCCGGCGAACTGCAGCGCCAGGTTGAAGAGCCTTTGACCATGCCGCTCGATCAGCTCGTCCCAGGCCTCCGGCTGTCCCGCGGCGGCGCGCCGGGCGAGGAGCAGGTCGGGGGTGGGGAGCGGGGCGGTCATAGAGGTCCTTTCCCTCTATGACGTAAATGGCGCGGAAAAGGTTCGCGGGGTCACTCCGCCAGATACCGCAGCCCCTGCCAGATCCACCACACCCCCACCAGCCGGAAGACCCAGAGCAGGTTGCGGACCCCGAGCAGGAAGAAGTTGTGGGCCGGGAAGGGGACCTCTGGAGCGGACCGCTCCCGTCGAACCAGCGGCCCCAGGGCGGCGAGGTTCACGGTCACCCCGATCAGCAGCTTGAACCAGGCGGTCACTATCGGGAGCGGCGGGAGCGGCGGGAGCGGCGCGTCCTGACCGAAGGCGGCGAGCGCCAGGGTACCGAGGAGCAGGAGCAGGGGGACGAAGATCCCGGCGCGCAATGGCCAGCGCAAGGCGTCGAGCCAGGCGAAGAAGCGCGCCGCCGGCGGCCGGTGCCCCGGGCAGCAGCGGGCGGTCAGCGGTCCGCCTCCGGTCTGGAGCTCCAGGGTCTCGGAAGGGCCGCCTTCGGCAAGGAGACGGTTGCACCAGAGGCACTTCACCGGCAGCGACCGCATCATGTACGGCCGGGCAAGCCGGCGGTGGCCGATCATGAGGACGACCCCGGCGCCGAGCGACAGCCCCAACGGCTCGGGGTGGACGACGAAGAGGAAGAGGACCAGGGGGATGAACAGGAACAGCAGCAGGCCGGCGAGGCGTAGGCCCAAGGCTAGAGGCCCAGCCCTTCCTCGAGCTCTTCCAGCCCCAGACGCAGCAGGCCGAGGTTGGAGTCCTCGCGGTCGAGCACCAGGAAGAGGAAGAGGCGCCGGTTGCGTAAGGACAGCCGGGTCACGTGGATCTGGTCCTCCAGGGTGACCAGGATCTCGTGGATCCCCCGCTCCAGCCCCAGCTTCCGGCCCAGCGACCTCTCGGCCCGCACGACCTCGGCCGCGGCGGCGGCGAGGTCCAGGTCGAAGGCCGCGTCCTGGCTTGCCGAAGCCAGACAGGCTCCGGTCTCCAGGTCGATCAGCGCCGCGCCCTGGACGCCGTCCATCTGCAGGACCCGGTCGATGGAGCCCTGGAGGGTCGAAGCCTTGGACTTCCGGCCGTCCGTCTTGGACCCCGGATCGGGCGCCTCGGCGCGGGCGGCCCGCCTGCCGGCTCCGCGCACCTTTTCATCCTCCAGGCGCGCCGCTTCGAGCAGCAGGTTGGTGAGCGGGACGGCGATGGTCCGCTCCTTGGCGCGGCAGACGTTGTCGATCTCGATCTTGGGCCGGTCCCAGCCGACCATCCCCTGCACCGCGGCCTCGCCGCGCAGCCCGCCGGCCTCGGCGTCGATCAGCTCGCCGTCGTTGAAGTGCAGCAGCGCCCGCCGCCTCCGCGAGCGCACCTCCAGCGTGCAGGTCTTCTTCTCCATCTGGAGAAGCTGCAGGAAGCTGAACAGCGTGATCCCCTGGATGTGGCCACGGGTGGAACGGTGGAGCCCCTCCTCGATCCGCTCGGCGAGCACCTCGAAGTCGATCGGCTTTTCGAGATAGCCGATCGCGCCCGAGACGCGCACCGTCGCCTCGATGTCGGGCGTGCCGAAGGCGGTCATCACCAGGACCGGCGTCCCGGGATGGTTCTCCATCAGATAGCGGATCAGCTCGAAGCCGTCCAGCTCCGGCATCTTGAGGTCGGTGACCACGAGGTCGACGCCGTGGGTGTCGGCGAGCCGGATCGCCTCCTTGCCGTCGGCGGCGGTCAGGACGTCGTAGTCGGCGTCGGAGCTGCGCAACCCCTCGGCGACGCTCGACAGGAACAGGGGCTCGTCGTCGACGATCAGGACGGTTTGCCGGTGCGTTGCCATACCTCAGCTCGGATGGAGAGGAGGAGTCTGCCAGTCCGCGGCGCGCGGCGCAAGCGACTTCTTGCTCCCCCTCTCCCGGGGAGGGTGGGAGGGGTGGCGGGAGAGGGAGCCAGGGGGGTGAGGGCTCATTCCGCCGCCGCCAGCGACACCCGGACCTCGGTCCCGACGCCGGCCTCGCTCTCGACCTCGACGGTGCCGCCCATCTGGGTGACGAGCTTCTTGACGATGGCGAGCCCGAGACCGGTGCCGTGCGGCTTGCCGGTATGGAACGGCCGGAAGAGGTCGGCGCGCCGCGACCCGGGGATGCCGGCGCCGTTGTCGATCACCGTCAGGTCGACGCTCCAGCCCCGCCTTTCGAGACGCAGGACGATCCGCGGCGCCTCGCGGCCGTCCAGCGCGTCGGCGGCGTTGGTCAACAGGTTGAGCAGCACCTGGTGGAGCGCCCGCGGGTCGGCCAGGGCCGGTCCCGGGTCGCCCTCGACCTCGGCCTCGACCGCGATCCCCCGCTGCTCGAAGTCCTGGCGCACCAGGGCGCGGAAGTCGGCGAGGAAGAGCGCCATGTCCACCCGCTCGACCCGGGGCCTCTCGTGCATGTTGAAGCTGCGCAACGCCTTGAGCAGGTACTCGACGCGGCCGATCTCGGCCAGCGTACGGTCCAGGTAGCTCTCGACCGTCTCGCGCGGGTACTGCTCGAGGTTCTTGCGCAGCACGGACAGCGCGGTCTTGATGGAGTTGATCGGGTTTCCGAGCTCGTGGCGCAGGCTGGAGAAGATGGTGCCGACGTTGTCCATCATGTTGACCGCCTCGGCGATCGACTCCAGGCGCCGGCGCTCGGTGACGTCGCGGCAGACCGCCACGTAGTGGAGCAGCCGGCCGTCGGCGTCCCGCACGGGGGAGACCGTCGCCTCCTCCTGATAGGTCGCGCCATGCCGGTCGCGGGCGGTGTAGGCCCCCAGCCAGACCTGCCCGCGGGCCAGCGTGCGGACGATCTCGCTCCAGGTCCGGCGCTCGGCGGGACCGACGGCGAGGGACCGCAGCCGGCGGCCCAGGACCTCGCCCTCCGCGAGCCCTGAAAGAGCCAGGAAGGCCGGGTTCACGTACTCGACCCGCGCCGTCGGCCCCAGGATGACGACCGACTCGGCCGCCTGGTCGATCGCCGTGGTCAGGCGCCGGGCCAGGACCTCGGCCCGCCGGCGCTCGGTCACATCCTTGATGACGTGGACCCAGCCGGCGCCGCCGCGGGCGATGCGGACCGCCAGCGGGTAGTTGGTGACCTCGTACCACCGGTCGCTGACTGGGAACTGGACCACCGCCGTCTCGGCCCGGAACCAGGGGTGGACCTCGCCGCCCGCCTCGGAGGTCCCGCGGTCCGGGAAGAAGAGCTCGTTCAGGGGCCGCCCGAGGATCTCGGTGAAGGTCGCGCGGAAGAAGAGGGTCGCGGCGCGGTTGCAGCGCAGGACCCGGCCGTTCGCGTCCTCCAGGAGGATCATATCGGTGACCGTGTCGACCGTGGCCGTCCATTCGCTGCGCGCCTGGAGGAGCTGCTCCTCGACCCGCAGCCGCTCCTTCCACCCGGCCCGCTCCGCCCCCTCCGTCTGGAGCTCGGTGACGTCGCGCAGCGTACATAGCACGTGGCGCAACGAGCCGTCCGGCGCCCGCACCGGCGCCGACTCGATCTCGAGCCAGGCCAGGGCGCCCGCCGGGGGACGGCGATACCCTATGAGATGAGGCGCCGGGGCGGCGGCCTCCCGCGGCGGCAACGGGAACCGGTCGCCGTGCGAGGCCTCCGGGAAGAGGTCGGGCCACCGCAGACCGGCGATGTCGTCGCAGGCGAGCCCGATCAGGTCGCAGGCGGCACGGTTCGCGTGACGGATCGACAGGTCCGCGCCGACGACCAGCAGCCCCAGGGGAAGGGCCTCCAGCACGTCGTCGTCGAGCCAGGGCTCGGCGGAGGAAAGACTCCGTTCAGGCATGATTTGCCGCTATCTTAATGCCGCCGGATGGCAATGGGACCGCAATGAACCAGACATCCCCCGACTCCTGCCCGGGCTCCGCCCACCACCCCGACCTGCCGAGCGGCAAGGCGGCGGGGCGGATCTCGCTGCATCCGGCCGGCGTGCGCTTCGAGTCCGGAGGCCACTCCTTCACGCTCCCCTGGCAGGGCCTCGTGCTGCGCGCGGGCGGCGAGAACGACGTCTTCGTCTTCCTCTCCCATCCTTCACAGCCCCGGGTGACGTTCTACACCGCGGAGAAGGCGCTCCTCGATCATCCCCGTCTGGCCTCGGACCCGGCGCTCGCCCAACAGGTCGCGGCCCTCCGCTCGAAGCGAAAGCGGAGCCGGATGTCCTGCACCCTCGCGATCGTCGTGACGGTCGCCTTGCTGGCCGCCCTGGTCGGCAGCCTGTTCTTCTTCAAGGACGCGATCGTGGCGGCGGTCGCGCGCCGCGTCCCGCCCGGGGTGGAGACCCGGATCGGCGACCTGGTCTTCCAGCAGATCAGGACCACCCAGCGCCTGGTCGAGGACCCCGGCCTCCAGGCGCGGCTCAACCGCCTGGTGGCGCCGTTGATGGCCGGGGTCGGGGACCAGCGGTACGAATTTTCGTTCCATGTGGTCGACGATCCGTCCGTCAACGCCTTCGCCCTGCCGGGCGGGCACGTCGTGCTGCACTCCGGGCTTCTGCTGCGGGCGGAGCGGCCCGAGGAGGTGCTGGGCGTGCTTGGCCATGAGGTCGCCCACGTCACCAAACGCCACTCCCTGCGCGAGATGATCCAGTCCGCGGGCCTCGTCATCCTCGCCCAGGCCCTCTTGGGCGACCTGGAAGGGCTCCTGGCGCTGGCCGCGGAAGGGGGGACCCGCCTGCTCGACCTCCGCTTCTCCCGCGACTTCGAGCGCGAGGCCGACGACGCCGGATGGGAGTACCTGACCACTGCCGGCATCGATCCCGCGGGGCTGATCTCGTTTTTCGAGAAGCTCAAGGCCGACGAGCGGAAACAGCTCGGCTCCGCCGCTGACGCCGCAGATACCCTCTCCTTCCTGAGCACCCATCCCGCCTCGGAAGAGCGCATCGAGAGGCTCCAGCGCAAGCTGAACGAGGTCCAGGGGCGGCGCTGGAAGAAGCTGGACGTGGGCTTCGCGGGGCTCCAGGAGAGGCTGCGGCAGGTTACGTCGTCACCTGACCGAACACCCCTAGAAACACCTCCATCTCCTCCCGCGTACCGACCGTGACCCGCAGATGGTTCGGCAGCGCCGGGAAGACTCTCCCCACGTGGACGTTGCGCCCGCGCAGGGCTTCGATGACCGGCCGGGACTCGCGCCGGAGGTCGACCATCAGGAAGTTGGCGTGGGAGGGGATGGACCGGAAGCCGAGCGCTTCGAGGCCGGCGACGGTGGCGCTCCGGGTCTCGCGGTTGAGACGCCGGGACCGCTCGACGTGGCCGGTATCGCCGAGGCTCGCGCGGGCGGCGACCAGAGCCAGGAGGTTCAAAGTGTCCCAGGCGCGGTGGAGCCGCAGGCGCTCGATCATCTCGGGCCGCGCCACCGCGTAGCCGCAACGCAGACCCGCCAGGGCGTAGATCTTGGAGAAGGTGCGGGCGACGATCAGGTTCGGGTGCTCGTCGATCAGAGGGACCGCGCTCTCATAGTCGGGACTCTCGACGTAATGGTGGTAGGCCTCGTCGATCAGCACGGTGGCCCGGCCGCGCAGCTCGGCGAGAAAGGCGCGGATCTCGCCTTTGGGGGTGAGGCTCGCCGTCGGATTGTTGGGGTTGCAGATGTAGACGAGCCCGGCACCCGAAGCCGCGGCCGCCATCTTCGCCAGGTCGTGCCGGTAGTCGGAAGTGAGGGGCACTTTGGTGACCGGAGCGCCGCTCGCCCGCGCGTACCCGGCGACCGCTTCGAACGTCGGATCGGCCATGACCAGCGTCTTGCCGGGACCGGTCGAAGCCATGGTGGCGAGGCGGAGGATCTCGTTGGAGCCGGGACCCAGGAGGATGCGGTCGGGGCGGATGCCGTGGTGGAGCGTCAGCGCCTCGTCCAGCGCGGAGACCTCCCCGTCCGGATACCGCCAGGAGCGGGCCATCGCCGCCTGCATCGCGGCGAGAGCGGCGGGCGCGGGGCCGAGAGGGTTCTCGTTCGAATTGATCTGGACCTCGTCCACTAGAGACGGCGGCGGCGGCGCGGGCTCCACCGCCAGGGCCGGGCGCAGCGCCGCCGTGGCGACCCCCATGCCGAGCAACCGGGCGAACCCACGCCGGGAAAGGGTGTGAGCGGTCGTCTCCATCTCAATCTCCTCCGAAGGTATCGTCAGGCGAGCTTACCTCAACGCCGGCCACTGGCTCGGCTTTGCGCGGAGCTCTCCACGGTCGGAGTCGATGAGGGACAAACCCACGCGCCACGAGTTTTAGCTTTAGCAGGCTGTGTGTATGGGATCCGACACCACGGAGCTCCGCCCGCTGGATCTCGCCGGTCTGGCGGTCGCGGCAGGGATCGCGCGGACGTTCAACCTCGGCACATTCTCGCTCTGGCTGGACGAGATCCTCCTCTTGATCCGGGCCCAGGGGGGACCGGCGGAGGTATGGGCCGCCTGCCGCGCCAACGCCGAGCACCCGCCGCTGTCGGCCCTGGTGACGGCGGCCCTGAACGCGGCGGGCGCCACGGAGACCGTCCACCGGCTGCTGACCATTACCCTGGGAGTCGCCACCGTGCCGCTCCTTGCCGTCTGGGCGGGCCGGAGGTTCGGCCGCGCCGCCGGGATCGCCACCGGGCTGGTGACCGCGCTCGTTCCCTTCCACGTCCGCTACTCCCAGGAGCTGCGGCCGTACGTCTATCTGCTCTTCTTCGCGGTGCTCACGTTGCTGGCAGCCGGCCGGCTGGAGCGGCGGCCGGGGCCCCGCTCGGCGGCCCGCGCTTTCGGGGCCGTCCTCGGCGGCTTCTACTCCCATCACCTCTTCGCGCTGGTGCTGATCCCGGCCGCCTGGCCGCTCGCCGAGGCGGCGCTCTCACGGCGCAATCGACGAGCTCTCGGCCTGTTCGCCGTCGCGGCCGGAGCGGCCTTCCTGGCCTTCCTACCCTGGCTCCTCGCCATCTCCGGCGAGCTCTCCGGCCGCGATCCTGCGAGCGGCGCGCGGCCGTGGACCTGGCGTCTCGCCTTTCAGCGCTGGCAGTTCCTTACCGTGGGCGCCATGGAGGGGGACGGCCTCACCTGGGCGGGTGTGCTGGCGCTGGTCCTGGCGATCCTCGGAACCACCGCGGCCCTGCGCTCACCAGCCGGACGCGCCGCGGTCGTGGGGGCCGTCGTGGGGATCGCCGGGTCCGAGGCCTTCTTCGCCGCCACGGACCACTGGAGCAGCGGGCGCTACGACGCGGTGGGCTGGCTCTTCCTGCCGGTCCTCACCGGCCTGGGGATCGCCCGCATCTGGACGGCGCCCCGGATCCGCCCCCTGGCCGTGATCGTCCTCGCCGCCCTCCTCATGGGTGAGGGCCTCGGTCTGGTGCGCTACGCCCGGGTGGGGCGCCCCGACTGGGACCGGGTGGCTGCGGCCGTGCGGCAGGCGCGCCGCCCCGGCGAGCCGCTGCTGGCGGAGAACGAATGGACCCGCATCTGCCTCGGCTATTACCTCCAGGGTCCGGACTTCCTGCACCGCCAGGGAGAGGACGGCGCGCCGGTGACGGTGGGGGCCGGGCCGCGCCGCCTGCGCCAGCTCTGGCCGGCGGACCGGCGGGCGGTGCTGGTCGTCGCCGGCATCCCGCGCCAGCCGCAGCTCCGCCGCTGGGCGCGGGCGTTCCCGGTGGCTGGCCGCTTCCCGCGCAGCCGGGCGCGGGTCTTCCTGCTCACTCCGGAGGTCCGGCAACGTCTCTTCGACTCCGGCGTCCGGGCGGCGGGACCGGCACGAAAGCTGCTCGGGAACGGGTCATGACCGACTCCGACCCACGGCCCATCTGCGTGGACTGAACGGCATGCTCGACTCCTACACCGGCTGGCGGGAACCGACGGTTGAGACGAGGGACGACTGTGTAGAATTGAGACCATGAAAACCGGCGGACCCTTCATACCTTGATCGACGAGTTGCCTGCTGACGAGCTTCGGGCGGCTCAGCGGTTCCTCGAATTCCTGCGGCACCAGGGCAAAGATCCTTTTCGGTTGCTACTAGACAACGCTCCCCTGGACGACGAGCCGCTGACGGACGAAGACATCGCCGCTATTCGTGAGGGCTGGAAGAGAAGGCGAGGGGGGAGATGATCTCCCAAGAAGAGGCCGAGCGCCTCCTTTTGGAATCCACGTGAAGCGGCGCGCGGAGGGGTCCAAACGAGCCCTCAAAGAAGCCGCACGCCTCGATAGATCTACCCGAGGCGAGTCATCTTCTGTTATCAGGATGACGTGACCCTCTCGATTCTTCGCCTCCGACCCAGGGGGGACGCCTACAAGGATTAACGGTCCGGGTGCTCGCCCGGGTCTTCGGGCATTGTCTTTCTCCTCAAGGCTGCTCATTCCACAGCCGCTCCTCCACATAGACGACCAACGGCACGCGGGGCCTCAGGAAGTACTCGTACCGGCGGTACCGCCGCCGGAGACGCGGACGTAGGGTTGATTCCTGTTTCGGCGCCAGGATCAGGATGTCGCCATCCGGGCGGCTCGGGACGTGGTCCCACAGCCGCGCCTTCTGGAAGTCTCGAAAGTACCACGGCATCGGCCAGAGGGTGGTGGTAAAGATCTTCAAGGAAGCGGGGCTCCCCTCCGGCGCCCGCGCCGCCGCTTCATACACCTGCGCGACCAGCTTCTTGAACTCGCGGTGGCTCGGCACGTAGACGATCTTCAGCCGGTCGTCGTCGTAGCGCAGGAACGAGACCTGGATGGCCCGCGCCGCGGTCAAGCTCAAGACGAGGATCAGCCCGCCCGTCAGGGCGGCCCAGCCCCAGCCCGGCAGCGGCCGCCGCGCCAGCTCCTGGACGAAGACTCCAGAGGTCAGCGCGGCAGGCAGCACGATGTTGAGCACCAGCCACGGCGTCTTGTACGGGATCGCCGAATAGGCCGCGAGTTGCCCGATGGTCCACAAGGCGCAGATCATTCCGAAACCGTTTCGCCGCCGGAAGGCCAGCACCCCGCCCAGGAGGGCGCCTCCGAGCGCCAGGGTCTCGAAGCGCAGCAGGATCTCCGGAAAGTACGTCCAAGGCTTCGCATGCCCCACCCCCTCGGCGCCCGTGCGTGCCCAGAGCAGATAGGCCCGGAACGAGTCGAGGACCCCGGCCCAGTTGGCGAAGAACGAGCTGAAGAAAAGGACGTAAACGCCTGCAAAGACCAAAACCGCACGCGCAACCTCTCCAGGAGTGAGGCTCCATGTTCGAGGGGGCCGGCGGGTGAGGATCCACGCCCCCCCGAGCGCCAGGACGAGCGTGCCTACCGTCAGAGCCGCCGTCTCCTTGATCGTAAAGAGCAGCGCCAGACAGGCCGACGCGAGCAGCAGCCAACGCTCCCGGCGCGTCTCCAGGACCAACGAGGCCGAGACCACCAGGGCCAGGGTCGCGAAGACCAGAAAGGTCTCGTGGATCAGGTCGCGGCCGTAATAGACCAGGGATGGGGAGACCGCGATCAGCCAGGCCGCCCCGGTGATACCCGCCACCCCGAGGCGGCGGCGGAGCGGCAGGAGCAACGGCACCATCAGGGAGGAGACCGCGGCCACCGGCAGCCGCAGGACGGCCGGGCTCGTGCCGAAAACCTCCAGCAGCGGCGCGAGCAGATAGAAGAGGAAAGGGCCGTGATAGTGCGCCGGGTCGTACTTGAAAGTAATGCCCCCCAGGAGCCTGCCCAGGAACCAGGCGTTCACCCCCTCGTCGTGGTGGAGCGGCGCCAGGTCCAGGGCGAGCAGCCGTAGGGTGAGGGCGACGGCGAACGCCGTCCAGAACGGCACCCATTTCACGGCCTGATCGAGTCGCATGGGCGGGACTCTACCCTGTCAGGCGCCCTCTTCCGCCGGGCTCCGCCTCAACGTGTGCGAGTCCGTACCACCGACCGTTCAACTCGGTGGAAGACAGATCTACGCAAACGAGGACGTACAACCGCGGGAGAAGACGTACAAACGCAGGAGAAGACAGTTAACCGCAGGAGAAGACGAAACAACCGCAAACGAGGACGAACAGCCGCAAACGAGGACGTACGACCACAGAATAGGACGTACCAAGGCAATACAGGACCTGTGCGGGTATTTCAGGACAGACTCACTCTGATGGGCCTCTACCAAGATCGGATCGCTCCCCGCCTGGTTCACTGGGCCTTACGGAGCCAATTCGCGGATTTCCGGGCGGAGACGGTGCGTGGACTGTCCGGAGAGGTCCTGGAGATCGGTTTCGGGTCCGGGCTGAACCTCCCCTACTACCCGCCGGAGGTCCGGCGTCTCCTCGCGGTCGAGCCCTCCGATACGGCGTGGAAGCTGGCGCGCGAGAAGATCGAGGCGTCTCCCTTTCCGGTCGAGCGCATCGGCGACACGGCGGAGTCGATCCCGCTCCCCGACGCTTCGATGGACGCCGTCGTCTCCACCTGGACCCTCTGCACCATCCCCGACGCCGGCCGGGCCCTGCGCGAGGTCCGGCGCGTGCTCCGCCCCGGCGGCGTCTTCCATTTCCTCGAGCACGGCCGATCGGACGAGCCACGCGTCGCCCGCTGGCAGGACCTTCTCACCCCGCTCCAGAAGCGGCTGGCCGGCGGCTGCCACATCAACCGCCCGATCGGACGTCTTCTCGAGGACGCCGGCCTGGCAGTAGCCATGAGCACCTTCTACGCCCGGAGACCGAAGGCCGTCTTTTTCTTCTACCAGGGCACGGCAGAGAAACGTCTCATTCGAGACTATTGACACGTCAACTATCTATCTGTAATCTACCTTCATGAGCGACGAACCGAGCCCCCTCCAGCGCGAGATCCGGCAGACCCGGCCCTTCCGGTCGCGGGGTCACGAGGCCGTCGTCGGCCTGCTGCGGACCGCGGACATGGTGCGGCGCTCGATCGGCAAGGTGGTGGAGCCGTATGACATCACCCTGCAGCAGTACAACGTGCTGCGCATCCTCCGTGGCGCGGGCGACGAGGGCATGCCGACCCTGACCATCGCCGAGCGCATGGTCGAGGAGGCGCCGGGGATCACCCGTCTGATGGACCGTCTGGAGCTCAAGGGGCTCGTACGACGCCAGCGGTGCATGCACGACCGCCGGCAGGTGCTCTGCTGGCTGACCCCGGAGGGCCTCGACCTCGTCAACCGGATCGACGGCCCGATGCACGAGGCCGACGACGACGCGGTTTCCAAGCTCTCGCCCGAGGACCAGGAGAAGCTGGTCCGGTTGCTGGATGCCGTACGCGCCGGGCAGCGATAAAAAAATTTACCCGGATGCTTGACCAGACAACGATTGCCGAGACAAGAAAGCTGTCCCACTCAAAGGAGATGAACCATGTTCCGTAAGCTGATCACCGCCGCCGCCCTGTCCACCCTCATGGCCCTGCCGGCCCAGGCCGCCGTCGAGGTTCATTCGATCGACGCCGGGCATTCCGAGGTGTCGTTCCAGATCCGCCACCTCGTCACCCAGGTGCGGGGACGCTTCAACCAGTACGAGGGGGCCATCAAGCTGGACCCGGCCAATATGGAGGCCTCCTCGGTCGAGCTCCGCATCAAGGCCGCGAGCATCGATACCGACCTGCCGGACCGCGACAAGCACCTGCGCGCGCCCGACTTCTTCGACGTCGAGAAGTATCCGGAGATCACCTTCAAGAGCACCAAGATCAAGAAGACCGGCAAGGACACCTATGACGTGACCGGCAACTTCACGATGCGCGGCGTCACCAAGCAGATCACGCTGCCGGTGACCTACCTCGGCGCGGTCAAGGACCCCTGGGGCAATCAGAAGGCCGGCTTCGAGACCGTCGCGACCCTCAACCGCAAGGACTACGGCATCAACTGGAACGCGGCTCTCGACAACGGCGGCGTCGTGCTGAGCGACGAGGTCAAGATCGCAATCAACCTCGAGACGGCGCAGCAGAAGCCCGACGCCAAAAAGGGCAAGTAAAGCGTCCCTCTCCATGGGCGGGTAGAATCCCGCCCATGCTCTCCTCCAGATTTTTCTCGATCCTCCTTCTTCTGGCTCTTCCGCTTGGGGCGGCGGAGACTCCTGACTTCGCCCCTCTTGAAGAGGCGGTCTGGCAGGACCTCGCCGCCACTCGGGTCCCCGGTGTCGCCGTGGCGGTGGTGAGCGGCGACCGCGTGGTCTTCGCCAAGGGGTTCGGCGTAGCCCATATCGAGACGGGCGCCCCCGTCACGACCGCGACGCTGTTCCAGATCGGCTCGGTGACCAAGCTGCTTACCGCGACCACGGTGGTCGGTCTGGCCGAGGAGGGGAAGGTGAGGCTCGACGCTCCGATCGGCGCCTATGTCCAGGGGCTCGCCCCGCGGATCGCCGAGGTGACGCTGCACCATCTGCTCAGCCAGACGGCGGGGCTCAGCGA
The DNA here is from genome assembly GCA_046714475.1 of Thermoanaerobaculia bacterium. Lineage (GTDB taxonomy): Bacteria > Acidobacteriota > Thermoanaerobaculia > Multivoradales > UBA5704 > DASPJI01. Next base: position 2,836 of record JBKKAU010000344.1, on the reverse strand, counting down.
CCATCCGGGCGAGTACGGGCCGCACGACGAGACGGCCCTCGCCGAGGCCGCGCGCGGATGGAAGGACGACCTGCGGCCGATCGCTCCCGGCCTGGCTTTCTCCTACTCCAACCCCGGTTTCGCGCTCGCCGGGCTGGTCGCCCAAGAGGTGCAGGGGAAGCCGTTCGCGGACCTCATGGCCGAGCGGCTGTTCACCCCGCTGGGCATGACCCGCACCACGTTCCGGCCGACGATGGCCATGACCTGGCCGCTCGCGGCCGGCCATGAGCTCGAGGGGAAAGAGAAGCCGGAGGTGGTCCGCCCGTTCGCCGACGACGCCCGGTTCTGGCCCGCGGGGAGCACCGTCTACACCAGCGCCGATGACCTCGCCCGCTTCGCCCGGGCGTTCGTGAACGGCGGACGGCTGGAGGGCCGCCAGGTCCTCCCTGCATCGGTGGTAAAGAGCGTCTCGACGCCGCGCATCGAGATCCCCACCCTCTTCACCGAAGGGAGGTACGGCTACGGCCTCTTCCTCATGAAGGACCAGGGCCTCCAGGTTCTCGAGCACGCCGGCACCATGACCGGGTTCTCCGCCCTGATCCGCATGCAGCCGGAGCACCGCTTCGCCCTGATCGTGCTCGCCAACGGCAGCGCCTCCCGCTTTCCGCGCACGGTCGAGACGGCCATGCGACTGCTGCTGCCGGTGAAGCCGGACGCTCCGGAGGCGCCCCGTCCAGACATCGCGATGAGCCAGGAGGAGATGGAGCGGCTCGCCGGGACCTATGCCGGCCGCTGGCCCATGGAGGTCGTCCACCGGGAGGGCAAGCTCTTCCTGCGTCGCTTCGGCCAGGAGCTGCCGCTGCGGCGGACCGGCGACCGGCGCTTCGCGGTCCAGCCGCCCGGCGCCGACCGGCCGCAGGAGCTCGTCGCCGGCCCCGCGGGTCCGGACGGCCACCCGCTCTTTCTTCAGATGGCGCTCTGGGTCTTTCCGAGGACCGGCGCACCCTGAGATGACATAGAATTCATTCGATGCCTGCCCGCTTCGCGGGAGAGCGACCATGAACCCGACCGTCACCGTGCAGCCGCTGGGCCCCGTCCCGCGCCCCGTCGCGGTCGCCCTCCCCCGCCCTTCGGTCCGCGCCTCCGCCTCAACGCCGCGCCTTTTGCACATCACCAACGGCGACTCCGCGGCCGACCTGCTGCGGCTCGCCGGCGTCCCCGGCAGCGTGACCCTTTCCGCCGACGTGCTCCACGAAGGGCCGGTGCCCGCCGGCCTGCCGCCCGAGCGCTGGCGCAAGGTGCGCGCCCGTTACATCGCCGAGAGCGGCTACGAAGGGTACGACGAGTGTCTGGCCCGGCTGACCGAGTGGGACCGCGCGATCGACGGGTTCCGCTCGTATGACGAGGTGGTGCTCTGGTTCGAGCACGACCTGTTCGACCAGCTCCACCTCATCCGGCTGCTCGAGGGGTTCAGCCGGCGCGAGATGGGCTGGACGCGGCTGAGCCTGGTCTGTACCGGCGAGTACCTGGGACATCTCGAGCCGACCGACATGACCGCTCTGCTGGACGCGCGGCGGCCGGCGACCTCCGGCCAGATCCGCCTGGCGCGGCACGCCTGGCGGGTGTTCACGTCGCCCGAGCCGATCGGCCTGGAGCTGCTGCTGCGGCGGGACACCTCGGACCTCCCCTATCTGGCCGGGGCGCTCTACCGACACCTGGAAGAGTTCCCCTCGGCGCACAACGGCCTCTCGCGCACCGAGCAGCAGGCGCTCACGGCGGCCGCCATGACAACGGCGGGTCCGGTCTCCTTCGAGGATCTCTTCCGGACGACCCAACAGATGGAGGAACGGATCTTCCTCGGCGACCTGCCGCTGCTGCGCCGGCTGCGCGAGCTCGCCTCCCGCCCCCGGCCGCTGCTGCGGATCGACCCCGGGGCGGCCGGCGACTCCTTCAGGACGCTCCAGATCTCCATGACCCCCACCGGTCTCGCGGTACTCGAAGGCCGGGAGGACTGGGTCCACATCCACGGCATCGACCGTTGGCTGGGCGGAGTCCACCTGCACGGGACCGAGGCCCGCTGGCGCTGGGACTCCCGCCAGCAGCGGCTGGTCCCTACGTCGGTCTGATCCGCGCCAGCAGCGCCTCGAACCGCGGGTCGGAGCGCAGGTTGTCCCAGCTCGGATGGACGGCGAGCAGGGCTAGCATGGGGGAGCGCTCGGCCAGCGCCTTGTCGAGCCATGCGAAGGCACGGTCCCTGTCCCCCAGCGAGGCGTAGACGCCCGCCGCCCGGATCGGGCTCACCCTCTCGCCGCGGGAGACCGCCTCCTCGATCTGCCGCGCACGCCGGCGGTCGAGGTCCCGCGCTGCGTCGGTGTACGTCTCCTTCATCCTCCGGGCCTGCTCCAGACAACCCTCCGCCTCCGGGAAGCCGGGCTCCAGCTCCAGGGTACGGCGGCTCTGGGCGATGGCATCGTCGTAGCGGCGGGCGCTGATGTAGGCCCAGCCGACGTCGATGTTGGCGCGCGGCGACAGCGGATCGAGCCGCCGCGCCTGCTCGACCTCTTCAAGCCCCTCTTCGGCCCGGCCGCGCGCGATCAGGAAGAAGCCGTAGTCGTGATGGGCGGCCGACAGACTGGGATTGAGCTCCAGCGCGCGGCGGAACGACCGCTCGGCCGCCGGCCAGTCCCAGTCGTACCAGAAATGTACGGCGGCGAGCACCGCGTGCGCCTCGGCGAGTCCCGGGTCGAGAGCCGCGGCTTGCCGCGCCGCCACCTTGGCGCGCGGATAGCCGTCGCGCGGCGGCAGCGCGCCGCTCATCACCCGGCCGTGGAAGACGTCGGCGAGCGCGGCATGGGCC
>JBKKAU010000343.1:0-1473 GCA_046714475.1 Thermoanaerobaculia bacterium | reverse complement strand
GCTCGGCGGTGCGGGCGGCGGCGCTCGACTGGCTCGCCGGGCACCCGGTGGTGCCGCTCGACGTGCTCGACCGGGCCGCCGCCGCGGCCCTGCTCGATACCCTGGAGGAGCCGGGCCTCGCCGCCGTCCGGGCGCTGGTGGCCCGCGCCAAGGCCGAGCCGCGCGAGCGCGGCGCCCTCATCGCGTTGCTTGAGAAGGCGGCGACGCACCGGAGCTATGTCCTGCGCCGCGAAGCCGGGGCCGGCCTCGCCGAGCTGGAGCGGCCGGTCCCGGCGCTGGGGGCCGCCGATACCGGCCGCACGTTCGAGCAGTACCGCGAGATGGTGCAGCGGACCCGCCAGCCGCGTACGGTCGAGATCCGAACGGAGAAGGGAGCGGTCCGGGTCCGCCTCGCCTGCCCCGAGGCGCCGCTCACCTGCCTCAACTTCCTGCAGCTCGCCGGCCAGGGCTTCTACGACGGCGTGCGCTTCCACCGCGTGGTGCCCGACTTCGTCGTCCAGGGGGGCGACCCGCGGGGCGACGGCGTCGGCGGCCCCGGCTACTCGATCCGCGACGAGATCAACCGCCTGCGCTACGAGCGAGGAGCGGTGGGCATGGCGCTGGCCGGGCCGGACACCGGCGGCAGCCAGTTCTTCCTCACCCTCACCCCGCAGCCCCATCTCGACGGCGGCTACACCGTCTTCGGCCATGTCGTGGCCGGCGGCGAGGTGCTCGACCGGATCGTCCAGGGGGACCGCATCGAGAGCGTCCGCGAGGTGGCGGGCGAGGCCCGGTGATAGACTTCGCGTCATGAAGAAACAGAAAAGATCGTGGTTGGCCGTCCTGGTCCTCGTCTCCGCCGCCTGCACCGCGGACGGTGGACAGGCCGCTGATGAGAAGACGCCGGCGGCGTCGGCGACCAACGAAGAGGAGGCCGTGCTGGTCGGACCGGTGACGCGCGAGCAGGTCGAGGCCGCGGTGCCCGAGTGGGTGCAGGCCCAGGTAGAGGCCCAGCCGGGCGCCGAGGCGGCGCGGGCCCTGACCGGCGTCGCGTCCGGCGCCGAGGTGACGGTCTTCCTCGGCACCTGGTGCGGCGACAGCCGCCGCGAGCTCTCCCGGCTCTGGCGCGCTCTGGATGAGGCGGGCGGCACGGTCCCCTTCCAGGTCCGCTACATCGGCGTCAACCGCGAGAAGAAGCAGCCGGCCGACCTGGTGGCGGAGAACGACATCCATTATGTGCCGACGCTGATCGTGCGCCGCGACGGCCGCGAGCTCGGGCGGATCGTCGAGACCTCGCCCAACGGCGTGGAGCAGGACCTCCTGGCCCTGCTCACCGGCAAGGTCCAGGGAGCGGTCTCCGCCCGCCCGGAGATGATCCAGCCCGAGGGCGCCCCGGATCGCTCCCACTGAGGCGGGCCCGCGCCCGGGGGCGCCGCGGAACAACCCCCCCCCGGCAACCATGGGGGGCCCGGGGGGGAGGGCCCCAAGATACGG
>JBKKAU010000342.1:0-6654 GCA_046714475.1 Thermoanaerobaculia bacterium | reverse complement strand
TGGCTACTGGGCGCGCCACCTGCGCCAGCCGGTGCGTTTCGCCGCCGGCGTCGCCGAGCTGCTGCGCGACCCGCGCCGCGTCCTCCTGGAGGTCGGCCCGGGCCGGACGCTGGCGACGCTCGCCTCGCGGCATCCTGATCGATCCGATCGGGCCGGCCAGCCGGTCCTCGCCTCCATGCGCCACCCGCAGGACGAGGGCTCGGACCTGCGCCTGCTGCTGGAGACGCTGGGGCGGCTCTGGCTCGCCGGCCTGGAGATCGACTGGAAGCTCTTCTATGAGGGCCAGCGGCGGCTGCGCGTACCGCTGCCGACCTACCCATTCGAGCGCCAGCGCTTCTGGATCGAGCCCAAGGCGCTCGCCGCCCTGCCTTCGGTTGGGCCGGCGGCCGTCGCGGGTACGCCGGCCAAGACGACCGATCTCTCCTCCTGGTTCCATCTGCCCTCCTGGAAGCCGGCGCTGCCGCCTGCTGTCGTCGGGGGGGGAGAAGAGGTGCCGCGGCGCTGGCTGGTGCTGGCGCACCCTTCGGGGCCGTCCGCCCGCCTGGCCGAGCGGCTGGCGCAGGGGGGCCGCGAGGTGGCCGTCGTCCATCCGGGCGAGGACGTGGCGGCGCGTCTTGCCGAGTTGCGGGTCGAGGCCGTGGTCCACGCCAGGGCCCTCGGCTGGGACCTGTCGCCGGCGGACGATCCCGCCGGTTTCGAGGCGGCGCAGGAGCTGGGTTTCCACTCGCTGCTCGCCGTGGTCCGCGCCCTGGGGCGGCAGACCGGGCCGGTCTCCCTGACCGTGGTCGCCGACGGCCTCGCCGCCATCACCGCGGCGGAGGCGTCGCGGCCGGAGAAGGCGACCCTGCTCGGCCTGGTGCGGGTGCTGCCGCAGGAGATGCCGCACATCACCTGCCGCGCGATCGACGTCGCGCTGCCCGAGCCCGGCTCGCGCGAAGCGGCGCTATTCGACCGCGTCCTGGCCGAAGCGATATCCCAGGGAGACGACGATTTGGTCGCTCTGCGGGGCCGCGAGCGCTGGGTGCCCGACCACCAGCCGGTCCGTCTCGAAGGCGGGGCCGCCGCGCCGTTGCGCGAGGGCGGCGTCTATCTGCTGACCGGCGGCCTCGAAGGCAACGGCTACGCCCTGGCCCGCTGGCTCGCCCGCGAGGCGCGCGCCCGTCTCGTCCTGGTGCAGGACGGCGGTGAGGGCTCCGACCGCGTGCAAGCGTTGAAGGAACTAGGGGCCGAAGTCCTGATCGTCAACGCCGACCCGGGAGAGGAGGAGGAGATGCGCCGCGCTCTCGCGGAAGCCGAAGCCTGTTTCGGGCCGCTGCACGGCGTGATCCACGCCGCGGGCACGCAGGGGGAGCGCACCTTCCGCGTCATCGCCGAGCTGGGTCCCGAGGAGAGCGGCTGGCATTTCCGGCCCAAGGCGCACGCGTTGTACGTCTTGGAGCGGGTGCTCGCCGGCCGCGAGCTCGACTTCTGCGTCGTCCTGTCGTCGCTCGCCTCGCGGCTGGGCGGCGTCGCCTACGCCGCCTACACCGCGGCCAACCTCTTCATGGACGCCTTCGTGCGCGAGCACAACCGGCGCTCGGAAGGCAGGCCCTGGCTGGCGGTCGGCTGGGACGTCTGGCGGTTCGAGGACGAGGCCGAGCAGATCCTCGCCGTGCGCGAGGAGCTGGCGGAGCTGGCGATGACGCCGCGCGAAGGGGAAGAGGCGTTCCAGCGCGTCCTCGCCATGCCGGCGGTCGACCAGTTGCTGGTTTCGACCGCGGACCTCGGGGCACGTCTGGCGCAGCGCCGCGAGCGCATCGCCGCGTTGCGCGGCCGGAGCATCCAGGCGGCCAGCGCCGCCGGCGGGGTACCGGCCGCCCTCCACCCGCGGCCTCTCCAGACCCCTTACGTGGCTCCGGAGAGCGGGATAGAGCAGCGGATCGCCGGCGTCTGGCAGCGCACCCTGGGCTTCGAGCAGATCGGCGTCCACGACAACTTTTTCGAGCTGGGCGGCGACTCCTTCGTGGCCATCCAGGTGGTGACGCGGCTCAAGGAGGAGCTGGGCATCGAGCTGCCGGTCGCCCGGCTCTACCAGGGGCTGACCATCCGCGCCCTGGCCGGGCTGTTGGAATACGAGGGCGCGGCGGCGGAGCAGCGGACGGCGCAGCTCGAAGAGCGCCGCGAGAGCATGGACCGGCGCAGGGAGTTCCTGGAGCGCCGGCGCTCGATGAAAAAGAGTGAGGTGAGCTGAGCATGTCTGATTCCCAGTCCAGCCGCTACGACGGCTCCGAGATCGCCATCACCGGCATGGCCTGCCGGCTCCCCGGAGCCTCGACGATCGAGGAGCTCTGGCGCAACCTCGTCGGCGGCGTCGAGTCGCTGACCCTGCTGACCGACGAGGAGCTGATCGCCGCCGGCGTCGATCCGGCGCTGATCCGCGATTCGCGCTACGTCCGCCGCGCCTCCCTGGTCGACGACGTCGAGTGGTTCGACCCCGCCTTCTTCGGCTACACGCCGCTGGAGGCGAAGCTCATGGACCCGCAGCACCGCCTCTTCCTGGAGTGCGCCTGGGAGGTCTTCGAGCAGGCCGGCTACGACCCCGAGGCTTACGGCGGCCGGGTCGGCGTCTTCACCGGCGCCAAGACCAACACCTATCTGCTCAGCCTGTTCTCGAACCGGGAGTTCTTCCGCACGCTGGACAGCTTCCAGATCGCGCTCGGCAACGACCTGGCGGCGATGGCGACCCGGGTGTCGTACAAGTTCAACCTGCGCGGGCCGAGCTACGCCCTGCACACCGCCTGCTCGACCTCGCTGGTCGCCGTCCACCTCGCCTGCCAGAGCCTGCTGCTCGACGAGTGCCGCATGGCGGTGGCGGGCGGCGCCGCGGTCAACATCCCCTACCGGCGGGGCTATGCCTATCAGAAGGGGGGCATCCTCTCGCCCGACGGCAGCTGCCGCACCTTCGACGAGCAGGCCCAGGGGAGCAACTTCGGCAACGGCGCGGGCGCGGTGCTGCTGAAGCGCCTGGAGGACGCGATCGCCGACGGTGACCACGTCTACGCCATCATCCGCGGCTCGGCCACCAACAACGACGGCTCGCTCAAGGCGAGCTACACGGCGCCCGGCGTCGAAGGGCAGACCGACGTCCTGATCGAGGCCATGGCCGCCGCCGGCGTGGACGCCGATACCATCTCCTACGTCGAGGCGCACGGCACCGCGACCGACCTCGGCGACTCGATCGAGATGCTGGCGCTCACGGAGGCGTTCCGCGCCTCGACGCCGCGCAAGGGCTACTGCGCCGTTGGCTCGATCAAGACCAACATCGGCCATCTGGAGACCGCGGCCGGCGTCGCGGGGCTCATCAAGACCGCGATGGCGCTGGAGCGCAAGGTGCTGCCGCCGAGCCTCCACTTCCAGAAGGCCAACCCCAAGATCGACTTCGAGAACAGCCCGTTCTACGTCAACGCGTCTTTGCGCGCGTGGGAGGCCGGGGAGGGGCCGCGCCGCGCCGGGGTCAGCTCGTTCGGCATCGGCAGCACCAACGCGCACGTCATCCTGGAGGAGCCGCCGGCGCCGGTCGAGGCCGCCCCCTCGCGGCCGTGGCAGCTCCTGCTGCTGTCGGCCCGCACCGAGACGGCCCTCGACAAGATGACCGCCAACCTCGCCGAGCGGCTGCGCGGCACGGCCGACGCCGACCTGCCGGACATCGCCTACACCCTCCAGGTCGGCCGCCGCGCCTTCGCCTGGCGTCGCGCCGTGGTCTGCCGCGGCGTTGAAGATGCCATCGCGGCTCTGGAAGGCCGGGACCCGGAGCGGGTTTTCACCCACAAGCACGTCGCCGGCCGGCCGGCCGCCTTCCTGTTCCCCGGCCTCGGCGACCACCACCTCGACATGGGGCTCGGGCTCTACCGCTCGGAGCGGGTCTTCCGCGAGACGGTGGATCAGTGCGCCGAGATCCTGAAGCCGGTCCTGGGAATGGACCTGCGCGAGGTGATGTATCCCGGTGCTGGAAAGGACAACAAGGACGGCAAGGACTCCAAGGACCCGGGGACTGCGGAGTCCCTGGAGTCTTTGCCGTCCTTGGAGTCCTTCGCCGGGGAGGGCGAGGTAGATCTGCGAAAGATGCTCCGCCGCGGGCGACCCCAGGAAGAAACCGCTTCCGCCGCCCGGCTCAACGAGACGCGTTTCGCGCAGCCGGCCCTGTTCGTCATCGAGTACGCGCTGGCGCGGCTCTGGATAGCGTGGGGCGTCCGGCCGCAGGCGATGATCGGCTACAGCCTGGGCGAGTACGTGGCCGCCTGCCTGGCGGGCGTGCTGTCGCTGGAGGACGCCCTGGCGCTGGTGGCGCAACGCGCCCGCATGATCCAGGACCTGGAGGCGGGCGCGATGCTCGCGGTGACGCTCCCCGAGGCGGAGCTGGCGCCGCGGCTCGCCGCGCACGGCCTGTCGCTCGCCGCGGTCAACGGCCCGAGCGTCTGCGTGGCCGCCGGTCCGGTCGAGGCGGTCGAGGCGCTGGAGCGCGAGCTCGCTGGAGAGGGCGTCGTCAGCCGGCGGCTGCCCACGACCCACGCCTTCCACTCCTCGATGATGGAGCGCCTCGCCGGACCGCTGACCGAGCTGGTGCGGACCTTCGGGCTGAAAGCGCCGGAGGTGCCGTACGTCTCCAACGTCACCGGCGCCTGGATCACGCCCGAGCAGGCGACCGATCCGGGGTACTGGGCGCGCCACATGGTGCAGCCGGTGCGCTTCGCCGACGGCGCGGCCGAGCTGCTGCGCGACCGCGGCCGCATCCTCCTGGAGGTGGGCCCCGGGCTCGGGCTGTCGTCCTTCATCAAGCAGCACCCCGACTGCGACGCCGAGGCCGCGAGCCTGACCTTCCCCTCGATGCGCGCGGCCTACGGCCGCCAGGCCGACCTGGAGCTGCTGCTCGCCACCCTGGGTAGGCTCTGGCTCGCCGGCGCGGTCGTCGACTGGAAGGCCTTCTGGGCCGGGGAGCGGCGCCGCCGCGTGCCGCTGCCGACCTATCCGTTCGAGCGCCAGCGCTACTGGGTCGATCCGGTGTTCGACGGCGCGGCGGAGGCTCCGGTGGGGCGGCGCGTTACGCTCGACAAGCAGCCCGACATGGCCGACTGGTTCTACCGGCCGGTCTGGAAGCCGGCGCCGCTGCCCGAGGGCATCACTCCCGCACGCGGCGGCTGGTTGGTTTTCCGCGATCCGGAGGGGCTGGGCGACGCTCTCGCCGCGCGGCTGCGGCAGGCCGGCTGCGACGTGACGAGCGTGCAGCCCGGCGCGGCGTTCGCCGAGGTGGGGCCGGACACCTACGAGATCGATCCGGCCCGGCCGGGCGACTACGACGCCTTGCTGACGGCGGTGGGGAAGCGGCTCACGGCCGGGGTGGTCCATCTCTGGAGCGCCTCGCCGGTGGCACAGGACGAGCCGTTCGAGGCCATCCAGGACCGCGGCTTCTACAGCCTGCTCTTCCTCGCCCAGGCGCTCGGCAAGCGCGGCCCCGCCGCGCCGGTGCGCATCGAGGTCGTCTCCAGCCAGGTGCAGCGCGTGACCGGTAACGAGGCGCTGGTGCCCGAGAAGGCGACGCTGATCGGCCCCTGCCGGGTCATCCCGCAGGAGTTCCCGCGCGTGACCTGCCGGTCGATCGACGTGGACCTGCCCTTCGAGGCCGACCGTCTCTTCGCCGAGCTGGCGGTCCAGGATGACCAGCCCATGATCGCGTGGCGCGGAGGCGAGCGCTTCGTCCAGTCGTTCGAGCGCGAGCCTCTGCCCGAAATCTCCGGCGCCCCGGCCCTGCTCCGCGAGCGCGGCGTCTACCTGATCACCGGCGGTCTTGGCGGTCTGGGTCTGACCGTCGCCGAGTACCTGGCGCGCGCCGTCCAGGCCCGCTTGGTGCTGACCGGCCGCTCGCCCTTCCCGCCGCGCGGGGAGTGGGACGATTGGCTGGCGGCGCATGGCGAGGCCGGCGACCCGGTGAGCGCCCGCATCCGCCAGCTCCTGGCGATCGAGGAGGCCGGCGGCGAGGTTCTGGCGGTCAGCGCCGACACCGCCGACGCGGCCCGCATGGGCGAGGTGATCGAGGAGGCAAGGAGCCGCTTCGGCGTCCTCCACGGCGTCGTCCACATGGCCGGCACCCCCGGCGGCGGCATCATCCAGCTGAAGACCCGCGAGGCCGCGGCGCGCATCCTCGCGCCCAAGGTCGAGGGGGCGCGCGTGCTGCAAACGCTGCTGGGTGGAGAAGGATTGGACTTCCTCGTCATCTTCTCCTCCATCGCCTCCGTGCTCGGCGAGTTCGGCCAGGCCGACTACTGCGGCGCCAACGCCTTCCTCGATGCCTTCGCGCAGCGCAACGCGGCGCGCGGCCACGCTCCGACCGTGCCGACCGTCACCATCGACTGGGACATCTGGCGCGAGGTCGGCCTCGCGGTCCATACCGAGGTGCCGGCCCACCTGCGGCCGTGGCGCCAGGAGATGCTGCAGCAGGCCCTCTCGCCGCGCGAGGGCGTCGAAGCGCTCGGCCGCGTGCTCGACCGGGCGCTGGGTAGGGTGCCGCAGGTCGTGGTATCGGCCCAGGAGCTGCCGGGCCGCATCGAGCTGGGGAAGTCGTTCACCGGCGAGAGCTTCCTCGCCGAGCTCGAGAAGCTGGAGCGGGGGCACGCCCCGGAG
>JBKKAU010000341.1:0-1056 GCA_046714475.1 Thermoanaerobaculia bacterium | reverse complement strand
CGCGGTCGCGGCGCTGGCGCGGAGTCATCCCGACATCCGGGTCGAAGTCACCGAGGCGGAGGTCGAGTCGGCAGTACCGGCGCTGCGGCTGCGTCAGCTCGATGCGGTCGTCGGCGACGAGTACTTCGACCAGCCGCGACCCGTCCACGCCGACCTGACCCGCGAAACGCTGGTACGCGAGCAAGTGCGTCTCGTACTGCCCGAGACCCATCCGCTGGCTGGCACTCCGAGTGTGCGAATGGCACAACTCAGGGAAGCGCAATGGGCCGCTTGCCAGCCCGGTACCGGCCACCGCGACATGCAAATCCGCGCCTGCCGCGCCCTCGGCGGCTTCGAACCCGACCTGCGCTACGCCTCAGACGACTTCCTGATCCTGGTCGAGATGGTCCGCGCAGCAGGCGCCTGCTCCCTCCTCCCCGACCTAGTCCTCGGCTACGGAGTACCAGGCGTCGCCGTACGGACCTTGGCAGAAGGCCCGATCGACCGCGAGGTCTTCCTCCTCACCCGCACCGCCAGAACCCCGGCCATAGAGGTAGTAGCCACCGCCCTCCACAACGCAGCCCCATAACCACCTCAGCACAAATGGTTGCCTTCAGCCCCAATATTTCCCAGCGCCGACAGGCGATACCTCCCCCGTCCGACGAGCCCGACTCAGCGGGTACTTCCGTCGCCGCCGTGGTCGGGACGACACCGCGCCCGCGGTCGCGTTGCTCGCCGCAACCCAGCGCCCCGATCGCTCCCGCCGCCAGCGCGACAAGAGTCGCGGCTCCGGTCATGACCGGCCGCTGAGTTCGCAGAGCCCCGAGACGGCCGGACCAGCCGCTGAGCTCGGAGCTGGGAGCGGCGGAGGAGCGAGTGGCGAAGTGTGCGTGGGGAGCTAGCGGGTGAGCCAGGTGGTTAGGGCCCACCAGTCTCGGGTTGATTGGAGGGGGGTTGGTTGGGTCGGGGTCCAGCCGGTTAGGGCTGTTAGGCGGTTTAGGCGGTAGCGGACTCTGTTGGGGTGGAGGTGGAGGGCTGTGCCGGTATGGTCGAGGCGTTGGCTGTTGTCCAGGTAGG
>JBKKAU010000340.1:0-9588 GCA_046714475.1 Thermoanaerobaculia bacterium | reverse complement strand
CCTGTAGGGGCGCGATTCATCGCGCCCCCTTCTCCTCCGCGTTAAGATCGGCGTCATGCGACATCTGATCTCCTGTCTGATCCTCCTCTCCTTGGGGACCGCCCCGGCCCCCGCCGCTGAAAAGGCTCCGGAAAAGACCGGCGAGGCGGCCCGCCTCCATGACCTGTTCGACCGCGAATGGGAGCTTCGCCTCAAGGAAGACCCGCTCTTCGCCACCTCGGTCGGCCGCCACGAGCACAACGACCGCCTGCCGGCGATAACCCTGGCCGACCTCGAACGGCGCGTCGAGGCGAGCCGCGCCTTCCTCGCGGAGCTCGGCCGGATCGACCGCGCGAAGCTCTCGCCCGAGGACCAGGTCAACGCCGACATCTTCCGCCGCCAGCTCGAGGACCGGATCGCCGGCTTCGAGCTGGAGACGTACCAGATGCCGTTCAACGCCGACTCGGGCTTCCACACCGGCTTCGCCCGTCTGCCCGACGAGGTGCCGCTGGCGACGGTCCAGGATTACGAGAACTACATCGCCCGCCTGCGCGCCTGGCCGCGCTACGTCGGCGAGCAGATCGAGCTGATGCGGACGGGTCTTCAGAGCGGTCTGACCGTCCCCCGCGCCGTGCTCGACGGCTACGAGACGACGATCACCCCCCACATCGTCGACGACCCGGCGAAGAGCGTCTTCCACGTCCCGTTCGGGAAGTTCCCGTCGTCGGTGGCGGCGGCCGAGCGGCAGCGCCTGGAGCGGGAGGGCCGGGCGGCCATCCTCGAAGGCGCGGTCGCCGGCTACCGGACCTTCCTCGACTTCTACAACCGCGAGTACCTGCCCAAGGCCCGGACCACGATCGGCGCCTCGGAGATGCCGGACGGCCGCGCCTTCTACGCCCACCAGGTCCGGCACTACACGACGCTCGATCTCACCCCCGAGGAGATCCACCGCATCGGCCTCTCCGAGGTGGAGCGGATCGACAAGGAGATGCGGGAGGTCATCCGCAAGGTCGGCTTCCAGGGGGACTTCGCGGCGTTCCTAAAGCACCTGCGCACCGACCCGCGCTTCTACGCCAAGACCCCCGAGGATCTCCTGGAGCGGGCGGCCTGGATCGCCAAGCAGGCGGACGGCAAGCTGCCGGCCCTGTTCAAGACCCTCCCTCGTATCCCGTACACGGTGCAGCCGGTCCCGGACCACATGGCGGCCAAGTACACCTCTGGCCGCTACGTCGAGTCGCCGGCCGGCAGCATCCAGCCCGGCATCTACTGGGTCAACACCTACAAGCTGGAGACGCGCCCGCTCTACAACCTGGAGGCGCTGACCCTCCACGAGGCGGTGCCGGGGCACCACCTCCAGATCTCGCTCAGCCAGGAACTGGAGAGCCTCCCCAACTTCCGGCGCTACTCCTACCTCTCCGCTTTCGGGGAAGGCTGGGGGCTCTACTCGGAGTGGCTGGGCATCGAAGCCGGCTTCTACACCGACCCCTACAGCAACTTCGGGCGGCTGACCTACGAGATGTGGCGCGCCTGCCGCCTGGTGGTCGACACCGGGCTCCACTCCATGGGCTGGACGCGCCAGCAGGCCCTGGACTACCTCGCCTCGCACACGGCGCTGCCGCTCCACGAGGTCGAGACCGAGACCGACCGCTACATCTCCTGGCCCGGCCAGGCGCTCGCCTACAAGATGGGCGAGCTCAAGATCCGCGAGCTGCGCAAGCGCGCCGAGCGGGAGCTGGGAGAGCGCTTCGACGTCCGCGAGTTCCACGTCGCCGTCCTCGGCAGCGGCTCGGTGCCGCTCGGCGTGCTGGAGCAGAATGTGGGGCGGTATATCAGCCAAGCCAAGGGAGCGGCAACGGGGAAGTAGACCCATGAAGTGCGTAATCTGCAGGCAAGGTGAAACTCAGCCAGGACAGGTGACGGTCTCTCTTCAGCGCGGGATACCACGGTCATCTTCAAGAACGTTCCTGCCGATGTCTGTGCGAACTGTGGCGAGTACTACCTCTCGCAGTCAGTGACGGAGCAAGTTATGGCGCGCGCAGAAGAGGCCGTGAAGAACGGCGCCGAGGTGGAGATCCTGCGTTTTGCTGCCTGAATCCCCAAACTGATTCCGCGCCGGCCGAAGATATCCCGCGAAGATGTCCTGCAGGCGGCCCGCGAGGCTTTCGCCGAGGGGGGCTTCCCTGATGCCGGCCGACGTCATCGGCACCCCCACGCCGCCGCAACGCGCCCTGCGCCTGATCGAGGACTACCTCCGCCGGGCCTCGGCGGCCGGCCGGCTGCGGCTGGGTGATCCGCTCGCCGCGGCGCTGATGCTGCTCGGCACGTTCCAGTCCTACGTCACATTGCACCGGATGGTCCGCATCCTGGAGCCGCCGTTGCCTCTCGACCGGTACCTCGACACCGTCGTGGAGGTCTGGCTGCGCGGCGCCGGAGGGAGCGAGGAGGGGAAGCCATGAAGCGCAAGATCGTGCCCATCGTCCTGCTGCTGGCCACGGCCGGCGCGGCGGCCTGGTACTACTCCCTTCGCCCCGCGCGGCATCGTGATCCGCGGCGCCTCGTTCCAGGACCTCTGGGGGCACGTGGCGGCGCTGCTCGCCATCGCCCTGGTCCTGGTCGCCGGCAGCGCCCGCGCATTTCGCAAAACCGTCTCCTAGAAGGAGAGGGGGGCGGCGCGGAGCCGTACAACGTCTCCAGGAACGTTCCAAAGCGTCCTTGGAAGCTTCCAAAGGGACATTGTAAGGTTCCAACGCCTCCAGGAAGGTTCCAACGGCTCTTTGTAAGCTTCCTGGAGGCGTTGTAACTTTCCTGACGCCATTGGAAGCTTCCAACGGCGTCAGGAACCTTACAAAGCCGCGTTGGAAGCTTCCTGGGCGCTTTGTAACCTTCCAACGGCGTCAGGAAGTTTCCAAATGGCCGATGGAACCTTCCTAGAGGCTTTGAAACTTTCCTGGAGCCATTGGAAGCTTCCAACGCGCCCAGGAACCTTCCAATGGCTCTTTGGAACCTTCCTGACGCCGTTGGAAGCTTACAATGAACGTTTGTAATCTTCCTGGAGACGTTGGAAGCTTCCAATAAGGCTTTGAATCTTCCAATGGGGGTTTGGAAGCTTCCTGGGGTCGTTGTCCCGCTATTCAAGGCGCGGGAGGTCAGGAGTGGGGCAATTTTTCGAGCAGAGCCTGCAAGCGCGCCACCTCGGCCTCCGCCGCCGCAGCCCGCTCTTCCGCCACCTCGGCCCGCTCCTTCTCCGCCGCCGCCTGCTCCTCTGTCGTCAGTACCAGGCTCCCATCGGGACGGAACAGCCGCAGCCAGGTGCCCTCCTGGCCCAGGCGTCGTCCATGCCAGAAGCCGAGCGACACCCCGATCTGTTGCTCCAAGGCGTTAGGGGACCAGCGTCCCCTCCGGCCAATCTCCCTCCCACTGTTTTGCCTCGACTGGAGCTTCCCTCTCTTCGAACTTCAAGTCGGACAAGTCGACCAGCTCCTTCGCCGAGAGATCGCCGTCCGGCCGCGTGAGTGTGTGACCCGGCGTGCGATAGATCTTGCCGTTCCGGGCGAAGAGGAGGTCTCCCGAGGGGCACCAGTCCGCCCAGTCGGCGGCGCCCAGGTCGAGGACGTTCGATTCTCCGACCACTGCATAGACCCAGGGATTCGGGGCGTCACCATATCCTTGAATCTGGAAGCGCAGGCTGACTGGGGATTGCTTGGGCGATGGCTTCGACCATACTTCCGGAGGATCGATCTTCCCACCGTCCGCAGCCGCTCCCTTCTGGACGAGCTCCCATCCGTCATGGAGCATCCTGTCCGTGAATGCGGCTCCGTAGATCTTCACGCTGACTTCGAGCCATTCGGGCAGCCAGAAGCCAGCGGCGAGATCGGCCTCCAGTTGGTACAGCGCTACTTGGGACTGGGACGAAAACACTCCGCCCCCACCCTGCCAGGTTCCGTTGAGGGGCCAGAGAACGAGAGCGGTGAAGTACGGCGGCCGGCTGATGGCGGTCCATGTGCCGTGCTGCTTGCCCGTGTACTTGGAAGCGAGATAGATCAGCCGATCTCCTCGCGGGGAGAGATCGCAGCAGTCCTCGTAGACGCGGCCCTTCAGCCATTGCCCTGCCTCGAACGTATCCCGTTCGAGGTCCCAGCGGATCATCAGGACCTGCTTCGACGGCCCCCGCCGCAGGATCACTCCCACAGGCGCGTCGCGGGCCAGCAGCACTGACAGCGTGGTTTTCATGGAACCACCTCCTCCCAACCGGGACTGCGATAGACCTCTTCATCCATCATCGCACGGATGCGTCCGCGGGATCGCGTCACGGCGTTATACTGGCGGGAGACCAGGAAGAGCTTCCTTCAAGACAAGACCGGTCGCGTGACGCCTGAGTCACGGACAACCCTCGAGGATGGAGGTGGGCCATGTGGGAAAAGACCCTGCGCTGCTCGCTCGCTCTGCTGATGGGAGGGTTTTTAGGATGCGCGTCCACGCCTCCGGGCGGAGACGATGAGAGGGCCGACGTCGACTACTCCTGGACGGAGGAGGACCAACGGGCCCTCGCCGAGCTCGCCGCGGCAGCGCCTCCAGCTCCGCGTTCGGAAAGGGCGGCGCCGCCCCCGGCGGCAGCCGAGATGGCGGACGCCGCCGCGGACCTGCTCAATATCTATGTCTTCAGTATCGGCCAGGCGGACTCGATGCTGGTCGTCGGCCCGCCGCCACAGCGGAAAACCCTGCTGATCGATCTCGGAGAGCCGATAGGGAATTCGCTGCCGTCCTCTCTCTCCTCGAGCTCCCGGCATGTGCTCGACCGCATCCAGGACATCACCGGACGCGAGGACGTCGATTATTTCGTCCTCAGCCACTATCACAGCGATCATGCCGGGCGCGGGAAGCGCCGGGAGCAAGGGTGGGGGACCGGCATCATCGGCGTGCTCTCGGATTTCTCGATCCCCTTCTCGGTGGGGGAGTTCATCCACGTTGGCGATGACGGAGCGGAATTCCTGGAGGGGGAAGATGATCGCGGCGTCTACAAGACGATCAAGGAACGCATGCCGATCTGGCAGCGGAATGACCGGGTCCGGGATTCGCAGCCGCCTGATTTCGGGACGGGTCAGATCGATCTCGGCCCCGGAGTCACCGTAGAGATCCTGTCCTTCGCCGGCAAGGTGCCGGCCGGACCGTCCGCCTTTGAACGGGCCCTTGGCGCGGGCGCCGATTACTCGGCCGCGCCGGGAAGCGAGAATGACCTGTCGATCGCTCTGGAGATCTCGGCTGGAGAGTTCGAGCTGTTCACTGGCGGAGACCTCAACGGCACGGATGACCCGGTCCGGCGTCCGCTCTTTATCCGACGAAGCTTTGGGACCAGCTTTGAGACCTACACCAATATCGAACATCGCCTGGTGGACCATTGGGAGAGCACGAGCCCCTCCCAGGACAGCGACGTCGAGGTCTATCGCGCCAATCATCACGGCTCCGGATATTCGACGACGGCGAAGCTCCTTGACGCTCTCGACCCGGAGCTCATCCTCTACTCGGCGGGAGCCAAATACGATCATCCGAACAATACCGTTGCTCAACGGGGCGCCCTGACGGCGCGCCAATTCGCCACGACCGCGGCGAAGGACCCCACCGCCTTCGCGAACGCGAGAGGCGAAGTCGTCGGGGAGATCCGAATCGTGGTGGACGCCGACGGCAAGGGCTACACGATCAACGGCGAGCGCCACCGGGCCTTCTCGGACGCGGAGGAGGCGAGCGGCGACGACGAGGGGGAAGAGGACCGTCAGCCTTAGGCGAAGGTCTTGGGCGGCGACTGTAATCCTCGTGTCCTCTCGGCGTATCTAGAATGAGATACCAATCCTGCCGGAGGGAGAGGACGTGAGGTCAACCCAGCAACAAGCACGATTCGCCGGCTTCCTGTATCTGATCCTCGCGCTCATCGCCCCCATCGGCCTCCTGTATGTCCCCGGCAAGCTGATCGTGTCCGGGAACGCGACCGCGACGGCTGACAACATCAGGGCTTCCGAGGGGCTTTTTCGCATCGGCATCGCGAGCGAGCTGATCCACCAGGTGATCGGGGTGTTCCTGGCCCTGGCGCTCTACCGCCTGTTCAAGCCGGTCGACGAGGGCCTGGCCAGGCATCTGGTGGCCCTGGGGGCGCTGGTCTCCGTTCCGATCATGTTCGTCAATGTGCTCAATGAAATCGCCGTGCTGGCCCTCGTGAGAGGCGCCGGTTTCCTGTCGGTGTTCGAGAAGCCTCAGTCGGATGCCCTGGCGTACCTGTTCCTCCATCTCCACGGCCGGGGCATCATCGTGGCCTCCATCTTCTGGGGGCTCTGGCTGTTCCCGTTCGGGATGCTGGTCATCCGCTCGGGTTTCATCCCCCGCGTGTTCGGCTACCTGCTGATGATCGCGGGGGTCGGCTACCTGGCCAGCTCCTTCGCCACCCTGGTCCTGCCGCGGTATGCGTCACTGGTTTCGCGGATCGCGTTGCCGCTCGAGGTCGCGGAGCTGCCGATCGTCTTCTGGCTTTTGATTTGGGGCGCGAGGACGCGGCCGAGGGACGTCACCGCCGGCTAACCGCGCCGGCCCGGTTCTTGCGAAGCGGTGGACAGGAGGATGGAGACCATGACCGACCTGCCCACCCCGCACCCGCCGGACATCGACCCGCCGCTCGACCCCCACGACCCACGGCCCGAGCGCGATCCGCGGGAGCCGATCGACCACCCGAACCAGAACGAGCCCACCGACGATCCGGAGAACCCGATCCCGGACCAGCCGATCGAGGACCCGATCGATGCCCCGGGCGTAGGCGAGCCGGCCTGGCGCGACCCCGATTCCACGGAGCCGCCGATGCAGGTATGAAGCGGCAGGTATGAAGAGGGTGCAGTAAAGTACCCGCCATGCTCCGCCGCCAACGCTCCGGCTCCATCCTCTGCCCGTCGTGCGGCCGGCTGGTCGGGGTGTCGGACGAGGTCTGCTACAACTGCGGGCGCAAGAACCCGGGGATGTGGGGCTTCTCAAGCGCGCTCCGCGGCCTCGGACGGGACATCGGGTTCGAGAAGGCGGTGATCGGCGGTTCCGTCCTCCTCTATCTCCTGATGCTCGCGGTCACCCCGGGGTTCGGCATGGGAGGGGGCATGGGACCGAGGTCGCTGCTCGCCCCCAGTCAGGAGGCCATGGTCCGGTTCGGCGCCAGCGGCGTCCTGCCGGTCTCCGGCCTCGGCCGCTGGTGGACGGTGCTCTCCGCCGGCTGGCTCCACGCCGGCCTCCTGCACGTCTTCTTCAACGTCCTCTGGATCCGCCAACTCGCGCCGCAGACCGCCGAGCTCTACGGCGCCGCCCGCATGGTGATCCTTTACACGGTCTCCTCGGTGACCGGTTTCGCGCTGAGCACCTGGGTGGGCACCCCCTTGACCCTCGGGGCCTCGGCGCCGATCTTCGGCCTGCTCGCGGCGCTGGTCCACTACGGCCGGCGCACCGGCAGCAGCTCCATCGGCCAGCAGGCCTGGTATTACGCGGTCCTCCTGTTCGTCTTCGGCTTCGTCTTCAGCGGCATCGACAACTGGGCGCACGCCGGCGGCTTCGCCGGCGGCTATCTCGCCGCCCTCTGGCTCGACCCCCGGCGCCCCGAGCGCGGCAACCACACGGTCCTCGCCATCCTCTGCCTGGCGGCGACGCTGGCGGCGATCGTCGCCTCGCTGGTGATCCCGGTTCCCTTCTAGCCCGAAATAAGTAAGTTCCTCGATCACCTTTACAGTCTTTGCGGGCTCTGCTAGCTTGGGCGGAGCGCGCAACGAGGGCCATGATGACGTCCCCGCTCATCGCCGAAGAGGTCCCGGACCGGCCAGGTCGGCCGGATCGGGAAATCGCCGGGCCGCGCGGCCCCGTCCGGCTGCTCGGGTTGATCGGCAACACGCCGCTGATCGACCTGTCGCATCTGACGGGCCGGCCGGGGGTGCGGCTGTTCGCCAAGGCGGAGTTCGCCAACCCCGGGGGCTCGGTCAAGGACCGGCCGGCGCTCGCCATGGTGGAGGACGCCGAGCGGCGCGGTCTCCTTCGGAAGGGCCGGAGGATCCTCGACTCGACCTCGGGCAACACCGGCATCGCCTACGCCATGATCGGGTCGGCCAAGGGGATCCCGGTGACGCTCTGCCTGCCGGACAACGCCAGCCCTGAGCGCAAGCGCATCCTGCGGGCCTACGGCGCCGAGCTGCGGCTGACCGATCCGCTCGCCGGCAGCGACGGCGCGATCCTGGAGGCGCGGCGCCTGACCGCGGCCGAGCCCGGCCGCTACGCCTATCTCGACCAGTACTCCAACCCGGAGAACTGGAAGGCGCACTACCGCACCACCGGGCCGGAGGTCTGGGCGCAGACCGGCGGCGCCATCACCCACTTCGTCACCGGTTTGGGGACGAGCGGCACCTTCATGGGTGTCGGCCGGTATTTGCGCGAGCAGGCTCCCGGGGTGCGTCTCGTCTCGGTCGAGCCGGACTCGCCGTTCCACGGCCTGGAGGGGATGAAGCACATGGCCTCGGCCATCGTCCCGTCGATCTACGACGCCGCCCTCGCGGACGAGGCGCGGGAGATCCCGACGGAGACGGCGTACGCCACGGTGCGCCGGCTCGCCCGCGAGTCGGGGCTGCTCGTCGGCATCTCGGCGGGCGCCAATGTGGCGGCGGCCCTGGAGGTCGCCTCCGGGCTGTCCGCCGGCACGCTGGTCACGGTCCTCTGTGACAACGCGGACAAGTACCTGTCCGAGCACTTCTGGGAGGAGGCCCCGGCATGAACCGTCTCGTCATTACGCCCCGGCACCTGCACACCATCGAAGGCGTGGCCACGATGAGCTACCCCGAGGAGTGCTGCGGCGTCCTGATCGGCCGGACCCAGTCCGACGGCACGGTGGTCGAGCGCATCCTCACCGTCCAGAACGAGCGCCAGGACAGCCGGCACAACCGCTATCTGATCAGCCCGGAGACGATCCTGGCGGCGCAGAAGGAGGCCCGCACGCTGGGGCTCGACATCGTCGGGTACTTCCACTCGCATCCGGACCACCCGGCCCGGCCCAGCGAGTTCGACCGCGAGCACGCCTGGCCCGGGTACTCGTACCTGATCGTCTCGGTGGAGGACAAGAAGGTGGTCGACGCCCGGAGCTGGCGCCTCTCCGACGACCGCGAGCGTTTCGACGAGGAACCGATCGAGCGGGCCGCCGGCTCCAAGCCCGCCCCCCTGAAGGAGGCTGTCTGATGGCCGTGACCATCCATATCCCGACGCCGCTGCGGCGTTTCACCGGCGAGCAGGGCGAGGTCGAGGTCGACGGCGCGACCGTCGGCGAGGCGATCCAGGACCTGACCCGCCGCCATCCGCAGCTCCAGCGCCACCTCTACACCGACGAGGGCGCGCTGCGCAGCTTCGTCAACCTGTTCCTGAACGACGAGGACGTGCGCTACCTGCAGCGCGACCAGACCCCGCTCAAGCCGGGCGACACGCTGTCGATCATCCCGTCGATTGCCGGCGGCACCGGCGGCACCGGCGGCGCGCCCACCCTTCTTGATGAAGAGGTCGCGGCGCGGCCGGCGCCGGAGCTGTCGCCGGCCGAGATCCGCCACTACAGCCGGCACCTGA
>JBKKAU010000339.1:0-10119 GCA_046714475.1 Thermoanaerobaculia bacterium | reverse complement strand
CCGCCATCCTCCCCCGGCCGGCGGTGGCCGCGGTCGGCCGCGACGGCGGCCCGCTCCCGCCTCCGCTGGGGCTGGAGATCGAGGTCGGGCCTTCGCCGGTGTACTTCCGCCTGGAGTCTTAGCTACGCCTCGGTGCTCATCGCCACCTCGGCGGGGCTGGGGGCGAGCTCGTCCTTGACCTTGTCGCGCTGGATCTCGGGCAGCTTCTCGGGCCGGATCCAGCCGTTCTCCAGCGCGTGGACCGACGCCGCCTCGGTGTCCTTGAGCAGCAGCATCGCCACCCCTTCGTCCCGCACTTCGCGGGCGATGGCCAGGACCGCCTCTTCGCGCGCCGGCCCGGTGTCGATGTTGCGGATGTAGATCGCCAGGATGCGGCCCGGGTACTCGCGGACCACCTGGCGGTAGATCTCCGGGTCCTGCTCGCCGCTGTCGCCGATCAGGATGAAGCGCAGGTCGGGATAGAGGTCCAGGATCGGCCGCATACAGCCGAGCTTGTACTCCCGGGTCTCCTGCTTGAGGAGCTTGGCCGCGTCGAGGCCGAAGTCGCGCAGCAGGAGCGGACCGCACGGGATGCCGTGCAGGTCCATGAACTCGGACAGCAGGTCATACAGGTTCCAGGGGCTCCCCGAAACGAAGAAGACCGGGTTGCAGTCGTCGCCGTCGCGCCCCTGGTGGAGCGCCTTGTAGAAGGCGGAGACCCCTTTGAACGGCAGCCGGGTATGGGCGTTGTGGAGGAAGACCGTGCGCGCCATGGCCAGCCGGTTGGTGACGCCGGTCTCGACCACGGTGTCGTCGACGTCGCTGATGATGCCGAAGCTCGCTCCCGCCGGCGCACCAGGACCGAACCGGTGGCCCGCACCGGCTGGCCATGGCGCGGGTCGTGGGTCTCGAGCTGGACCTCGTGCCACAGCCTCCGGTCGCTGGAGTCGAGCGGCGCCGGCGGCCGGATGTCGAACTTGAAGTAGCCCTCCTCGTCGGTGACCGTCTCGCCGGTCCACTCGCCGAAGCGGGCGCGCACCGGCACGTCCGGCACCTCGTCGCTCTCGAACCGCTTCCAGGTGTTGCCGAGGTTCTCCCAGAGGGTGTCCCCCTTGTCCGACGCGCCGACCGGCTCGTCTTGGAGGACGCGGCCCTGGATCAGCAGCCGGTCCGGCCTGCCGAAGCCGCGGTAGGGGAGGATCTGGATCGGATCGTCCCGGTCGAAGCGGTCGCCGAGGCGCTGCTTGACCCTGTCGATCCGGCCTTCGACGCGGGAGATGAGACGCAGGAGGTCGTTCCGCCGTTCATCCATATCGACGACGGCGCACGTGCAAGATCTTCGCCACGGTTCTATGATTTCCCCCAGGAGGCCATCTATGACCGAGACCTTTGGAGCTCTCTATCTCAAGGATGTCACGGAGCAGCTCCGCCAGTACAAGGGGATGGCGGACCGCGCCCTCGCGCAGGTAGGGGACGAGGACCTCTTCCCGGCGCTCGACGCGGAGAGCAACAGCCTGGCGGTGCTGATCCAGCACATGGGCGGCAACCTCCGCTCGCGCTGGACCGACTTCCTGACCTCGGACGGCGAGAAGCCGGACCGCGACCGGGACTCCGAGTTCGAGGTGGCGCCGGGGACGACCCGCGAGGCCCTCCTCGCCCGTTGGGAGGAGGGCTGGAGCCGGCTCTTCGATACCTTGGCCTCCCTGTCCGAGGAGGACCTCGGGCGGACCGTCCACATCCGCGCCGAGCCCCACAGCGTCCTCAAGGCGATCCAGCGCAGCCTCACCCACGTGGCCTACCACGTCGGCCAGATCGTCCAGCTCGCCAAGCACCACGCCGCCGACCGCTGGCAGACGTTGTCCGTCCCGCGCGGCAAGACGCGCGAGTACAACGCGGCGAAGTTCGGGCACGGCTCGTAAAGGCTACCGCACCAGGTTCCGGCCGGCCATCTTGGCGCGGTAGAGCGCGCTGTCGGCCGCCGCCACCAGCGATTCGACGGGGAAGCCTCCGTCGGGGGTCCGGGTGGCGGTGCCGACGCTGACGGTCAGCCATCCCTCGGCCGACCCTTGATGCGGGATGTGGAGGGCTTCGACGCTGGCGCGCAGAAGCTCCGCCTGCCCCAGCGCCGCCTCGTAGTGGAGGCCGGGGAGCAGCACCAGGAACTCCTCGCCGCCGTACCGGCCGACGAGGTCCTGGGCGTTCCAGTGGGCGCCGAGGATCTCGGCCACGGCCCGCAGGCTGGCGTCGCCGCTCAGATGGCCGTAGAGGTCGTTGTAGCTCTTGAAGTGATCGATGTCGACCAGCAGCAGGGAGAGCGGCTTGCCGGTCTCCAGGGCCCGCCGCCACTCGCGGTCGAGGGCCTGGTCCAGGAGCCGGCGGTTGGCGAGGCCGGTCAGGGCGTCGTGCAGGGAGAGCTTCCGTAGCGCCGCATTGGCCTCCTGGAGCCGGCGGTTGGCCTCCTCGATCTCCCGATGGGCCGCCGAAAGGCGCTGGTTGAGGGCCGCGAGGTGGATGGCGCCGGCCACCTGGTCGGCGATCATACGCAGGACCGTCAGGTTCTCCGCGCTGAAGACCTCGGCCGTATCGCTTTCCAGGTTCATGGCGCCGAGAAGGTGGTCCTGAAAGCGGATGGGGATGACGTACTCGGCCACGACGCTCTCGAAGATGGCGAGGAAGTCGGGGTCGTTCCGCACGTCGAGGACGAGCTGGGGCTGGCCGGTCCGGATCGCCCTTCCGGTGATGCCGGCCTGGACCGGCCAGCGGCTGGGAGGGGCCAGCGCGAGCGGGGTCCGGGTGGCGAAAGCCCGGTGCTCCCATTCCAATCCATCTTCGCTCTCGACCACGATCGCCGCGACCGCGAGGTCGAACCGTGCCTGGACGTACTCCGCGATGCGGCCGAGCAGGGGCTTGAGCTCGCTCGCCTGAAGGGCGGTGCGCGAGACCTCGCTCAGGATCTCCAGATCGGTGGCCCGGCGCTTGATCTCCTCATAGAGGCGGGCGCTCGCGATGGCCCCCGCGATCTGCTCGCCGATCGCCTGGGCGAGCGGGAGCTGGTCGTGGAACGCCGCCAGGCGCGGGCTCTCGGCGCTGAGCAGGGCGACGACGCGGCCGCGGTGCTTGACCGGCACGCACACGTCCGAGAGCGCGCCAGGGAGGGTCTCGACGTAGTTGGC
The DNA here is from genome assembly GCA_046714475.1 of Thermoanaerobaculia bacterium. GTDB lineage: Bacteria > Acidobacteriota > Thermoanaerobaculia > Multivoradales > UBA5704 > DASPJI01. The sequence goes on along the minus strand of JBKKAU010000339.1, from coordinate 6,967 downwards.
GTGTTTCCGGACGTCGTCGAGGAGGATCGGACGGCCGGTCGCGGCGACCTCCCCGACGATGCCGCTCCCCAGCTCGCGGCTGTAGCCGACGTAGACCGAGGTGGGCAGGTCCGTGGTCATCGCCTCGCAGGTGAAGCGGGAGGCGTCCTCGTCGATCCGGACCAGGGCGACGAACTCCCAGCCGAGCCGGTCGGCGAGAGCGTCCGTGATCCGCTGGAGCATCGGCCGCAGCTCCAGGTCCTCGGTCGCGATCCGGGCAATCTCGGTGAGGATCGCGACATCGGCCGGCGTCAACGGGATGCCTGACGGCTCAGCGCCCCCCAGGGCGATGTTTTCAACGTTCATCTTCTTGCAAAGAGGTTAGTCTAGGACGCCCGGTGGAACGATTCAATAGGTTGAATCATTTCGGCCCCGCCAGGCAGGCCAGCTCGCCCCGCGCCGGCCGGCTGGTCGCGCACCGGTTCAGGCGAAGAGCTGGCGGCAGTGGCGGTACCAGTCGCTCTGGAAGCGCTCCCGTGGATCGTGGTCGAGCTTGCGCAGCAGGAGCTCGGTGAAGCGCGGATGACAGGCCTCGATCTGCTCCCGCGTGGCATGGCGGTGGTAGGTCAGGAAGAAGCTCCCGCCGTACGAGACCGCCAGGTCGATCAGGCGGCGGAAGGCCGAGGCGGCCCGCTGCCGGGCCTCCTCGGTATGGACCACGTGGAGGTTGAGGACGACGCAGGCCCAGGGCTGGCGGGCCCAGGGCAGGAAGGTCTCGTCGTCACGCTCGGTCAGACGGACGGTGCCGTAGATCACCTCGTCGCCATGCTCCCGCAAGGTCTCGGCGGCCCGGGCCAGGAAGGCGGCGAGGTCGGGACGCGGTACGTACAGCTCGGTGATGACCTCGCTCGCGGGGTGGACGGCGCCGGTGCGGCGGTCGACCTCCAGATGGTAGCCGTCGAAGTAGGGCGAGAGCTGGTGGGTGTCGGATTCGTAGATCTGGCCGTCGGTCGCGAGGTAGTGGTCCGCGTAGCGCTTGAAGGCACGGGCCTTGTCGACGTGGGTCAGATAGAGGAGCTCCTTCCACTCCTCGTCCGACAGCTCGCGTTGTCCCAAGGGGACCGGCGTCTCGTCCGGCACCGGCCGGTAGCAGCAGAAGACGCCGCGCCGCAGGAAGTCCTCCGAGCGCGGATCGATCGCGAACTGGAAGTCGCCGTAGAGGAACCCGTCGTCGATCCGCCGCTGGAAGCCTTCGGCGAGGCCGTCGATCCCGGTGACCTCGACGACCCGCTGGAGCTTGCGCCGCGGCGCGAGGCGCAGGGTGGCCGCGTAGACGACGCCGAAGAGCCCGTAGCCGCCGACGGCGAGCCGGAAGAGGTCCGGGTGCTGCGTGCGGCTGCAGCGCACGGCCTCGCCTTCGGCGTCGATGAGGACGATCGACTCGATGTCGCCGATCAGGGGTTTCATGGTGAGCCCGCGGCCGTGGGCATTGCAGGAGATCGAGCCGCCGATCGTGAGCCGGTCGGCGCTGGTTTGCTTCTGGGCGATCCCCCAGGGCCGCGACGAGCCCCGCTGGATCGCGGTGTAGCGCTCGATCAGCTCGGGCCATTCGATCCCCGCCTCGACCTCGATCGTGCCGGCCTCCTGGTTGAAGGCGAGCACCCGGTCGAGCCCGCGGGTGTCGACGAGGACCGTGCCGGTGCCGAACTGCTGCCCGCCCATGCTGTGCCGTCCGCCGGCGATCGACAGGGCTCGCCCCTGCTGGCCCACGCGGTACACCAGCTTCTGCAGCTCCACGAGCGACCGGGGCCGCTCCACCGCCTCGACCCAGGTCGGGTTGAGGGCGGAGTGGACATCGTTGACGAGCTCCCGACCGTACACCTCCGGCCGGGAGAAGGCGAGCGAAGTTCCGCTCGGGGCCATGGCTGTGCTCCTGCTTTCTTCAGATTTGACAGCAGGGTACCACACAAGAGGAGATTTATTGCTGAGTTTCTATGTCCAGGCTTTTGGGAGTGGGGTCTTTGACCCTCAGACCTCGAAGGTGGCGACGACGGGGGCGTGGTCGCTGGTGCCCACGTCGGCGAGGACGCGGCAGGTGGTGGCGCGGGCGGCGACGGGCTGGCTCGCCAGGATGTAGTCGATCCGCCAGCCGATGTTCCTCTGGCGCATGTTGCGCCAGGGTGCCCACCAGGTGAAGAGGTCGGCGTTGTCGGGGTCGAGGGCCCGGCCGACGTCGACGAGTCCTTGGGAGAGGAGGCCCGAGAACAGCTCGCGCTCTTCGGGCCGCTGGCCGATGATGCCGGGCTTCCTCTCCTTGGGGTGGACGTCCATGTCGGTATGGGCGACGTTCAAGTCGCCGCAGAGGATGAGCCGCCGCCCTTCGTCCTTCATCCGGGCGGCGTAGTCGCGCATCGCTTCGAGGAAGCGGATCTTGGCGGCGAAGTCCTTGCCGCCGTTGGGCACGTAGACCGAGGCGATGACGAGGTCGCCGGCCTCGGCGGTGACGATCCGCGTCTCGTGGTCGAACGGGGGGTGGGTGAAGCCGGGCGTTTCCGGGAACACCTCCCGGCGGACGTTGAGGCTGACGCCGGAGTATCCGCCCGAGCCGTGCCAGTAGCACCAGTAGCCGGGCAGGTCGCAGATCGCCTCCGGCAGCTGCGAGGGCGACGCCTTGATCTCCTGCAGACAGATGACATCCGGCCGGTCGCGCTCCACCCACTCGGAGAACTGCGCCTGCCGCGCCCGGATGCCGTTGACGTTCCAGGTGGCGATGGTCAGAGGCATGGAGGGATCATAGCGTGAGCCGGCGGTTCCGTGGAGACGGGTACTTGTCGCGGGGATCGGGAAGAACCGGCTACCAGATGATCCCGTAACCGGCGAGCGTTTGCTGGAACCACTCGGAGGGAGGGAGCGGCAGCTCGAGCTTTCCTTTCCGATGTTTGACCGCGATCTCGAAGGCCGAGATCGAAGAGACGAACAGCTCTGCTCGGGGAGAGAGCAGCGAGGAGCGGGCGCGATCCGAGAGCCGGTCTGGATTCCCCACGGTCCAGAGCAGGACACAGGTGTCCAGGAGTAGACGCAGGGCCTACTCCTCCTCTTCGGGCCAGTCCTCAGGATCGAGGGGAGCGGACGGATCTTCGTGGAAGACGATTTTTCCCAGAGTAGGGTGAGGCTGGAGCAAGCGCCCGGAAAGCTCGCCACCTGTTCCCTCTGCGGCCTTGCTGGCAAGGACGATGACCTCGGCAGGCCCTGACGGGAAGTCCTCGGGAAGCCGGATCTCGAGCTGATGGTCCGCAGGGATCGTCACTTTGAGTTTGTGGGCGTGCATGGTCCTGTCTCCAAGGGAGCGGTCTCCGGTCCCCTCAGGTATAGGGTAGCCGAATGAGACCGGTAAGGGCGCAACAATTCTCACTGGTTCCTCGTTGAACGAGTAACCTGCAACCTCTTCTATAGGTAAGCCGATGAGATCTCCATACGCCGTTCGAATTCTTCTGTCCCTCCTGGCCCTCCTCCCCCTCCCCCTGCTGGCCCAGGGGACGGCCTCCCTGGACGACTTCGATCCCTACTTCCTCGGCTATGAGACCGAGCCGGACATGGACTACGCCGGCCGGACCGTGATGTCGCTCCAGAGCGGGTTGAGCCGGGCGCTCGGGGCGGTGTTCGACGTCGAGGAACGGCCGGGATTGGCGCCGGCCTGGGAGTTCCCTCTGGCGGCGGTCCTGATGCTGGTGCAGCACGAGATCGGCGGCCACGGCGGACGGGCGCGGGAACTCAGCCTCGACCCGAGCTACGGCATCAACTGGGACCTCTCCGCCTATACCTCCACCCGTCACGACCCCGAGACCACCGAGCAACTCGCCATCCTCGCCGCCGGTGGCGCCGAGGCGGACACCGTCATGTCCTACCGGGCGATCCTGGACCTCGTGGGACCGGACGGCGCCGACGGCTCCAAGGTCCCTCTCGTCTTCATGGCCAAGCTCGACCTTCCTCTCTACGTCTTCGGCACTCCGAGCCCCAGGCCCGGCACCGACGAGGAGGACTTCGGCCCCCAGTCTGAAGAGGGCAACGACGTCGCCATCTACCTCGTCTCACGCCAGGGCCGGCGGGCCGGGGCGGACGCCTCGGTCATCTGGAACGGCGGCTACGTCATCGATTTCGAGGATCCGCTGCTCCAAGAGAACTGGGACGATGCCCGCGTGACCGCCGCCTGGAGCCTGCTCGACCCCTCGCTGGTGGCCGCGATGTTCGCCTACTTCAAGGACCACGTCTTCCGCGGCCAGCGCCAGGTCCGCGCCCCAGGCCTTCGGCTCCCCAACGGCTCGTCGCTGCTGGTCGGCACCCGCGGCTCCCTGGGGCCGCAGACGGTGTCGCGTTTCCTCGACATCTATCTCAACTCGGAGTGGGGGCTCGCGACCTTCTACGTCCGCGACCTCGACTCTTCGGTGGACCGCGCCTACGGGTTCGGCGCCGGTCTGCACGACCTGCGGCTCGGTCAGAAGGCGAGACTCTCCCTCGCGGCCGACGTCTGGCAGGAACCCGACTCAATCGAGGGCTTCTACGAAGGGACGGGCTGGAACGCCAACGCCGAGATCGAGACGATGTTCGGTTCGCGTTGGGGAGGGGCTGCCAAGGTCGGCGCCAAGTCGGACGGCTTCTTCCCCGGACTGCCCATGGACGAGGGCGTCTACCTCGGGCTGGGCCTCCAGGCCGCTTGGTAGGGCGCCCCTACGAGGGGCGGCCCCAGATGTCTTTCTCGGACTTCGGCGGCGCCGGCCGGCGGCGGCCTTTCGCCTGGACGTGCGAGATCTCCTCGAGGGTCGGCGCCAGGATCTCGTTCTGCGCCGCCGCCAGCTCCCCGATGCCCTTGAGCGCGAGGTCGACCATGGCGTCCATCTCCTCGCGCCGGAAGCTGCGCTTCTCTCCGGTCCCCTGGATCTCGACGATCGAGCCGCCGGCGGTGGCGACCACGTTCATGTCGACCTCGGCCACCTGATCCTCGACGTATTCGAGGTCGAGCAGCGGGACGCCGCCGAGCAGCCCGACCGAGACGGCGGCGAGCTGATCGGTGATCGGCCAGGCGGGGATGTCGCCCGTCAGGAGCAGCCGCCCCAGGGCGAGCGTCGCGGCGACGTAGGCGCCGGTGATGGCGGCCGTGCGCGTGCCGCCGTCCGCCTGCACCACGTCGCAGTCGAGGGTCAGCGTCCGGTCGGGCATCGCCGTGAGGTCGATGATGGCGCGCAGGCTGCGGCCGATCAGGCGCTGGATCTCGGCGGTACGGCCGGAGGGCTTGCCCTGCGAGACCTCGCGCGTGTTGCGCGTGTGGGTGGAGCGGGGGAGCATCGAATACTCGGCGGTGACCCACCCCCGGCCGCTGTCCTTCATGAAGGGCGGCACCCGCGAGTCGACGCTCGCCGACACCAGGACCCGCGTATCTCCCAGGTCGATCTGCGCCGAGCCTTCGGCGAACTTCATGACGCCGGTCTGGATGCGGACCGGGCGGAGCGCGTCGGCGGCGCGGCCATTGGGACGGCGGACGGGTTCTCGTGGCGTGGTCATGCCGGCATTCTATCTCTCAAGGATCAGGCGACCTCGACCCACTCCAGGGTGACGTCGGGGCCCAGGATGCGGCGGGCGAGCCGGTGGAAGCTCTCGCCCACGTCGGTGACGCAGAGGTGATGGCTGATCGGGGAGCCCGCCGCCGCCGTCAACCCGCGCTCGGCCAGCCCCACAGCCACGGCCTCTGCCACCGCCGCGGCCGAGTCGACCAGCGTGACGCCGGGACCGGCCACACGCTGTAGCGCCGGGACGAGGAGTGGATAGTGAGTGCAGCCGAGGACCAGCGTGTCGATCTCCTCGTCCAGGAGCGGCCGGAGGTAGCGCTCCGCGATCTGCTCGGTCACCGGGTCGTCGGTCCACCCCTCCTCGACCAGCGGCACGAACAGCGGGCAGGGGCGGCTCAGGATCTCCAGACCCGGCCGGGCCTGCCGGAGCGCGCGCGCGTAGGCGTCGGAGCGGACCGTCGCCTCGGTGGCGATCACTCCGATGCGGCCCGAGCGGCTGGCCGCCGCAGCCTTGCGGGCCCCCGGCTCGATGACACCCCAGGTGGGGAGCGTGCTCGTCAGGTTGGGGAGCGCCAGGGCGGAGGCGGTGTTGCAGGCCACGACCACCGCCTTGACGCCGCGCTCGGTCAGGAACTCGATGTTGCGGCGCGTGTAGCGCGTCACCGTATCGGGCGACTTGCTGCCGTAGGGCAGGCGCGCGGTGTCACCTAAATAGAGGATCGACTCGTCCGGCAGCCGGCGCCGCAGCGCGTCGACCACGGTCAAGCCGCCGACGCCGGAGTCGAAGACGCCGATGGCGGTCATCGCGGATCAGCGTGCGAGCATGGCCCGCTCCGGCCCGAGCGGCTGGCTGGTGTCGAGGTGACCCGAGAAGGTGGCCGGCTGGATGCCGTTCCAAAGCAGCGCCACGCGCTCGGCCGGCGGGACGTTCAGGGCGACCGTATTGACGACGCTGTAGACCCGCTGCATCTCCTCGGTCGAGCCGCCGGGCGGAGGCTCCGGGCGCTCTTCCCAGCGCAGATCGATGTAGGCGGTACCGTCGACCAGCTGGACGCTGCCGAGCTTCACCTCTTCGGGGAAAGGGCGGGCGAGGCCGTCCTGCCGGGGGCCGGCGAGGAGCGCCTGCACCAGCTTGCGGACCCTGTCCCTGGGGGCCGCGGTCACCTCGATCTCGCGGCGCTCGGTACGGAGCAGGCCGTCCGCGGACGGGAAGTAGAGGTCGAAGGCCACCTTCTCGCGCACCCCGCCGCCCGCCGGCTCTTCCGCTCCGCCGCCGCGCCCGGGCCGTCCGCCGCGCCCGGCGAGCCACCAGACGGCCAGGCCGGCCGCGAGCACGGCCACCGCCAGGCCGAGGATCCACCCCGCCGCCCGCCGGTTCATCGGTCTGGAGATCCCTCGGGCACGGGGGTGGCCGGAGCCGGGGTCGG
>JBKKAU010000338.1:0-1763 GCA_046714475.1 Thermoanaerobaculia bacterium | reverse complement strand
AAGCTCGGAGTCTCTCCCTCGACGTTGCCGCGCAACTCCGACCAGGTGTAGTTGCCGCCGATCGAGAGCCGTTTCAGGGGCCGGTAGAGGCCCTGGAGCTGGACCGCCTGGTAGTCGCGGCTCAGGTTGTCATCGCCGTTCTCGATCACTCCCTGGTCGAACCGATCGCCGTTCGGGTCCGTCGCCGTGCCGGTCCGCAGATTCCGCCGCACGACATAGAAGTCTCCCCAGTTCCGGTCGATGTAATCGGCGCGCAGATAGCCGCTGTCCGCCAACGTCACGCCGTAGCCCAAGGTGTACTCATCCATGAACGGCGCCGCGAGCGGCTCCTCGAAACGGAGGGTGACTCCAGGGATGTGGGCACTGTTGAGGAGATTCGGGTCCCGGTTCGCCGTGCCGCCGACGGAATTGAACCAGGTCATGACTCGGCGGATGACCTCGGCGACGGGGAGGAGCTGGTCGCGTGGCGTTCCTCTCGGGTTGATGGCCGGGCCCCGGTAATCCCAGTAGTAGGAGGCATAGCGGCCCGCGGTGGCGGTGTTGTCGGCAGGCCCTTGATCGACCTTGGAGACGTAGCGGCCATAGGTGGCGCTGAAGTTGTGCTTGCCGTCGCCGCGCAGGTCGTAGCGTGCCGCCAGGCGCGGGCTAAAGGCGCTGTCGTCGACGGTCTTGTTGCCGGCCTGATCGGTGCCGAACGAGTCGTCATAACGAACTCCCACGTTGAAGCTCCAGTGGTCGTTCAGCCCCCACTTGTCGTTGAGGAACCACGAGCGCGTGGCGAAGTCGGAAGTCCTCGACAGCGCGGGAACGGGATCCCACTCGATCTCGCTGGAGTCCGGATCCACGCCGAAGAAGACATCCTGCCCGATATAGATGAAGTTGCCGTGGATGCGAAGATCGCTGCCGGACTGGAAGTTGTTCTCGTTGCGCTCCTGGTGGAACTCCTCGAAGCCTCCGACCAGGCTGTGGTTGCCGGTCGCCTGGGTGCTGAGGAAATAGGATCCCTTGGCCAGCCAGCTCTCGTTGTTCCGCTCCTTGAACCCGCACGGTCTGCCGCAGAAGGTCGGCGACCACATCCGCCGGCCGGTGGTGGCGTCGAGCAGCAGAGTGCCGTCGATCAGGTCGCGGGTGTTGGCCCCGAGGGCGAACGCGTGCTCCATCTCACTGTACTGGCCCTCCACGAGGAAGCGGTCCGTGAAGATGCCGTTGTAATGGAGGGAACGGAGCTCCCGGAGGTCGTCGCGGAACGAGAGGCTGCGCAGGTCGACGACGCGGCCGGAGGTGACGAAGTTCTGCTGCTCCAGGTCGCTGTCGATGTAGGACGCGACGAACGTGTGCTGGTCCGCGATCCGCCCGGTGAGCTTGCCCTCGATCCGCTGGTCGTCCCGCGTGGTGTCGTAGGGGATGTTGGTGTCGAACGTCTGGGCGCCGGTCTCACGCTCTTCCGACCGCGCGGCCGCGAAAAACCAGAGGCGGTCACGGAGGATCCGCCCGCCCAGCGTCCCTTCGTAGGCGCTGTTGGTGCCGTCGATGGGGTCGACCTGGGCGGCGAAGTCCGACTTTTCCGTCCAGTCGTCATTGGTCAACGAATCGCGGAGCGACCCGGAGAACTCGTTGCCTCCCGATTTGGTCACGGTGTTGACCACGCCCCCGGTGAAGCGGCCGAACTCCGCCGAGACCCCGCCGGTGAGAACCGTGGTCTCCTGGACCGCGTCCTCGATGTAGAGCGGGTTCGGCTGTCCGCGGACGTTCTCGTTCACCAC